>JAJYOS010000247.1 GCA_021796055.1 Bacteroidota bacterium | reverse complement strand
GCTGATGCTTCAAAATTCCCACCTTATGTGAACCCGGTATAACCTTCATCGCGCCATTTTTCTCGTCACTGTCCAGGAAGGCTATCCATGCCGTGACGGAGTCCTGTGGGAAGAGGGGCCAGTAGTAAGCATCCTGATGCCAGCCGACAGTCGATTTTGAACGCGGCTCTTTGATGAAAAAATTAGATCCCCACATGAAAAAGTCTGGACCCAAAAGACTCTCGACATAGTCGAGTATCGCGTCATTCATACAAATGTCGTAAAGAAATTTACTCGATTCGTGCCATTCTCTGATCTCCTTCGGATCTTCCCCGGGATGCAGGAGCCTAAGAAGCTCGATTAATCCGGCATTCAGACCCTCTACCTGATCCGGGGTGAACACGGCGGGCAGGCCAATCAGGTAGCCGTTGTCATTATAAAAGCTCACCTGCTCCGGAGTGAGACGTCTCTTTTGCATAACTGTGGTCCTCCTCTTTTGATCATGGATAAAAACAGACTGGCAAGGTAGCGCCCTCTTTTATGGTTCGGTACGGTAAAAAATCTCGTTGGTCTTCCGAATGTACATTTGCCGAATCGTAACATCAATACCATGCACGCCGCTTGAATGAAACTCTTCTCGATTTGAAGGGCGATTTCTCGAAACAGGATCACGGGCATCTGATGCTGACAACTTCCCCGATGATCCGTGTAGGCGATGGAAAAGAAATGTTATCCGAGGAGATATTTACGATGTTGCCGAGCAGAACTTCCCCCTCGAATCCGGCTTTCTTGGTTCGGTCGAAAATGGGATTCCAGCACCTATTCTCTCTCCTCTTTCCGTCATGCAGGTTTTGAAGTCCGGCCCAATCTTCAGGCTGAGTTTATTTGCCCCGGGCCGCCCCCACTCATTGAATAGGAGTACCGACAAAGGTAAATTGTGGCATGCGCCAAAAGAAGGTCCATATGATCACCCTCGGATGCCCCAAGAACCAGGTAGATAGCGAGGTGCTGGCTGCTCAGCTGAAAGCAAACGGCTACATCCTGTCGGAGACACCCGAAGGAGCCGACGTCGCAGTGGTCAACACATGCGGTTTCATCGACGCAGCTAAGCAGGAATCCGTGGAAACGATACTCCAGATCGCCGAACAGAAAAAATCGGGGACGCTGAAGAAAGTCGTTGTTACGGGGTGTCTTGTCGAGAGATACAAGAAGGAGCTTCAGGAAGGCTTGAAGGAGGTAGATGCCTTCTTCGGTACCAATGACCTGAAGAGTGTCCTGAACGAATTGCAGGCCGAATATAAATATGACATGGTCGGCGACCGGGTCCTCACGACACCGTCTCACTATGCTTACCTGAAGATCTCCGAAGGGTGCGACAACCCCTGCTCATTCTGCGCCATACCGCTGATGCGCGGGAAGCATGTGTCCAGACAGTCCGACGAGATCATTCATGAGACCGAACTGCTCGCCTCGAAAGGGGTAAAAGAGTTGATAGTTGTCGGTCAGGACACCACATATTATGGTTTGGATATCCACGGCAAGAGAGAGCTTCCGGCGCTGATGGAGAAACTTGACAAGGTCGATGGCATCGAATGGATTCGCCTGATGTACGCCTACCCCGCGAAGTTTCCCGAAGAGCTTCTGGAAGTGATGCGCAATGGCGCCAAAATTTCCAAATATATCGACATCCCTATACAGCATATTTCCGACAAAGTCCTGAAATCCATGCGCCGTGGAATCACCCGCCACAGGCTCGAGGAGCTTCTATACGGCATCCGGGAAAAAGTGCCCGGCATCGCGATACGGACCACGTTGATCGTGGGATATCCCGGCGAAGATGAGAAGGAGTTCGAAGAGCTATTGCAGTTCACAAACGAGTTCAAGTTCGACAGGCTCGGCGCGTTCACTTATTCAGTCGAAGAAGGCACAACCGCCGCAATACTCGGAGACCCGGTCCCGCAAGAGGAGAAAGAAAGGCGGCATGCAGCCATAATGGAAGCGCAGCGAAACATAATAATGGAATTGAACGCAAAGAAGGTCGGCACTACACAGAAGGTTATTGTGGACAGAAAGGACGAGGAGAACTACGTGGGCAGAACAAGCCAGGACGCCCCCGAGATCGATTCGGAAGTCATCATAACCTCCGGCCAATCGCTTGAAATCGGGGAGTTCGTTGATGTCGCCATCGACGAGTCTTACGAACATGACCTCTACGGCACAGCCGTCTGAGGAGACAACCTGTGATAAGGACGATAACGTCACTCCTTATGCTTACGTTGTCTGCGACGGCACAGGTTGAGCTGCAGCGTCCCTACCCAGCAACCGTTCCTCGCTTTTACTTCCAGGCCCTCAACTTCAAATCACCCGATGGCGGGAGCAGAATCGATTTTTATTTCCAGATACCCTACAACCGGCTCCACTTCGTCAAGGACGGTGGCAGCTTCACATCCTCTTACACCATAACGGTCCGTCTCACCGGCGGGAATGACGATACCACTGTCGAAGAAACTTGGGAGGAAAAAGCTGTCTGCAGGGAATTCGACGAGACACTCAGCGATTACATCGTATCGTCATCTCAACGGCACTTCGCGGTAGCTCCAGGTTCCTATACCCTCCTCGTCAACGTGACCGAGCCGGAGACAGGAGATTCAGTCGTTGAGACAAGCGAAGTCCTGGCAACGGACTTCTCCGCCAGGGCGACGTCGGTCTCAGACATAATGATACTGCTCGCCGCGTCGGAAGCCGGAGGAAAACGCACCATAATTCCCAGCGTCCAGGGTAATGTCTTCTCATCGAGTAACTCTTTCCCGATCTTCTATGAAGTCTACTCAAACGGCGAATTCGATTCGGTCTACGTTACCACCGAGGTGATAGGGACTGCGGACAGGATTTTGTATTTGAATTCAAGATGGCTTGCGTTGAAAAGCCCTGTGACAAGCGTCTTGGAAGACATACCTAAGGCTCAACTCCCAATGAGTCATTACAGGCTCAGAGTTTCACTCCGGGGCACGGACAACGAACGGGCCGACGTATTGGCGAGCACGGTGACTTCCTTTTCATTTCATTTTTCCGATCTTCCGTCGACCATAACCGATCTCGATAAGGCGGCTGACGAAATGATGTTCATCGCGAGCTCTTCGACGATTGACAGCATTAAAGCTTCACCCGACCTGACGACCAAAAAGAGTCGGTTCCTGGAATTTTGGCGGGGTTACCACTCCAATTTGTCCATGGACGGGAGGCTTCTCATGGAGGAGTATTTCAACAGGGTTGCCTATGCAAACGAACATTTCTCCGGTTTCTTCGCCGGCTGGCAGAGCGACAGAGGTATGATCTATATTTTGTTCGGCCCTCCGGACAACGTCGAAAGACGTCCCTTCAATACAGATACTAAACCCTACGAGATCTGGCAATACTACCAAAAGAGGCACAGGTTTCTTTTCACCGATGATACCGGGTTCGGCGATTATAGATTGCGCACACCCATTTGGGACAACAATTCACCAACATCAGGAATGGATTTCCCTCGAAGGTGACTGCACCACTAAAAGTCCTTTTTGTCTGGCACCACCACCAGCCATACTACAAAACCGACGGCACTTTTCTTATGCCATGGGTCCGTATGCACGGGATCAAGGACTACTGGGATATGGTACGGATGCTGGACGATTATCCGAAAATCAGGCAGACATTCAACTTCGCACCGTCGCTGCTCGAGCAGATCGGCGATTATCTGAAGGGCACCGCCACAGACGATGCATACATCCTCTCCGCAAAGAACCCGGAGTCGTTCTCGGAATCCGACAGGATCGAGGCGCTGAAGACATTCTTTTTTGCCAATCCGGAGAGAATGATCCGGCGTTATCCCCGGTACGCCGAACTCTTCGCCAAACGAGGGGCCTTTAGAACCGATGGTGATTTATATTCTGTCATAGGCAAATTCAGCACCCAGGATTTACGCGATCTTCAGGTTTGGTGGAATCTATCCTGGGTCGGTGAATACTCGAGATTCGATCCGCCGTTCAAACACTACCTCGACAAACAAAGAAATTTTTCAGAAGAGGAGAAACATAAGCTGCTGGCTGCGCAGCTGGAAATCATGGCGAGGATAATCCCTCATCATATCGACGCAGCGAGAAGAAAGCAAATTGAGATATCGGTTTCGCCATTCTATCATCCGATCTTACCTCTCCTTTGCGACAGTAACGCGGCTCTTGATGCAAACCCCCGCGCAATCCTGCCGCAGTCAAGGTACAAGTATCCTCAGGACGCGGACTATCAGATCAAAGCCGCGCTGGAATACGGCAAAAGCGTGTTTGGATCCCGGCCCTCCGGGATGTGGCCCAGCGAGGGCTCGGTGAGCGACAACGCCATGAAGCTCATAGCCAAAAATAGAGTCGCCTGGGTGGCGACGGACGAGGCAATCCTGCGCAAGACGCTGGCCACGTCTGGAAAGACTTTGTCCGGCGATTTTCTAGAGAAATACTTCCCGTATAATTTTGTCGGCGGGGGTAATCCGGTGAAGATGTTCTTCCGCGACCACAATCTTTCCGATAAGATCGGCTTTACATATTCTCATTGGAGCCCTGACGACGCTGCACACGATTTCGTATCGAATCTGCTCAGAATTAGAAGCTCCCTCCTTGACAGGTACGGTGAGAAAGTACTCGATGCCGCCGTCGTATCCATAATCCTCGATGGTGAGAACGCCTGGGAATTCTACCAGAGCGACGGCAAAGACTTTCTCAGAACGCTTTACTACCTGATGTCCAACGAGCCGGGATTAACGACAATACTCCCATCAGATGTCAAGGTGAAGAAAGACAATGCAATCCGGCACATCGAGCCGGGCTCCTGGATAAACGGAAACTTTGACATCTGGATAGGACAGCACGAGGACAACAGAGCCTGGGACCTTCTCCACGACGCGCGGAAAACCTTCGAGAAAAAATCCGCCGCGCTCCCGCCTAAAATGCGAGCGAAGGTCTTTAAGGAGATTATAATTGACGAAGGCTCTGACTGGTGCTGGTGGTACGGCGACGAACATAAATCTGTTCAGGCTGCGGGGTTCGACGAGCTATTCAGATACCACCTGAAGCAGGCCTATACCATAATGGGAATAGCTCCGCCGGCGGAGCTTGCCGAGCCGATCAAGAGAAGAGTCGAACACCTGAGTTATCGCCAGCCGGTCCGAACCATCTCGCCGAAGATCGCGAGAGAAATTGTGGCCGCAGACTGGAAGAACGCCGGCTTCGTTGAGCAGGCCGCCGGCGCGATGCAGAAGGCCGGTCTCCAGTTAAAAAGGGTGAGCTTCGGGAACGACAAAAGCAGACTCTACGTAATGATCGAGTCGACACAGCGGTTCACTTCAGAGAAAATAGTCATCGAATTCTTCTCTCCAGCCAGAATAACACTCGAAATGGGAAGCAGCATTATGTACAAAACCGAAACCGCGGGAGATGAGATCAAGTTTGGGCTCCATTACAGAACCGGAGAGTCTTTGCAGGTCGAGATTGAATGCGGTGAGATGAAATCCGGCGAGGCAGCTTTTACGGTTTCAGTGTACGATCAGGATACCTTGGTGGACTCCCTGCCTCACCAGGGAATTGCGAAGTTCAAACTTCTTTAGTAGCTCTTAATCTTAACCCCGCCCATCGAGGCTTCAACATGTATGGTGAGCTTCGGCCCCCTCTTCTCGCTTGAGCGATAGACCCCGCCCCCCTGGGAGTAGAATCCCGCGACATCAACCGACGTCAGGAAACTCTCCGGCGTAATAATGGTGGTATTGATATCCGACGGGATCGATATCTCCACCGAGCCAAGTCCTGTTTTGACTCTCAAGTCACAGTCGCTGACAAATTTCCCGCCGAAGTCGATCTTGATTGAACCGAGCCCGCCGTTGAAGTCTACAGATTTCGCCCGAGCGTTCGCCAGATTCTCGACCGTCACGCTCGATATCCCCGTCTTGACCGAGATGTTGCTGCACTCAATCTTGTTCGGCGAGGAGAAATTCAGATCGAAGCTGCATACGCCTGTGGAAAAGTCAGCGTCCGATATTTTCATCCCTCCAAGGTCGACCGTCGCGTCACAAACTCCGAATCCCATTTCCAGAGAAACTGGAACCGAATTCGCAAGCTCAATACTTACAGAGTCTTTTTCTTTGTTGAAACCCAGGAAGGGGAAGTTCGTGTGCTCTTTATCGTTGGATAACCGAAATATCCCCCTACCGTCCTCCACCTCATACATAAGCTTCGGGACCTTCTCGTCGTTCGTGTAGCTGTAATCGACTCCGAATGCTTTATCCGGGTCTTCCGCCCCTTTTAGCTGAAGGTCCACAGCGCCCAGTTTGATAATTGCCTTGAGTGACTTGGCTCCGCCCAGGTTTTCTCCGGTCTGGAGGGATCTCTGGGCAAAAGCGGTGGTGCTGAACATCAATATTGCCAGTAGGGTCTTCATGTTATTTCCAATTACGGAGGTCCCCGTAATTTGTTTCAATAATGCCTGATTTTGTCTTTGAGAAACTTGTACATCATCTCGCGCGCCCGGAACAACTGAACCTTAATTGTATTTACAGGCAGCCCCGTTTTCTTGGCAATTTCCTCGTAACTTAGCTCCTCCTGATGTCTTAAGATAATCACCTCGCGGTATTTCTTGGGGAGTGTGTCGATTGCGGTGCGTATGAGCCGAGTTTTCTGTTCCCTGAGCATGTTTAGATCCGGTTCATAAGTGGAGTCCGGTATCTCGTGTTCTATTTCACCTTCCTCGGTCCGCAATTGCTCGTCAATGGAATAGACCCTGAGTCTCTTCTTTCTAATGTAGTCTATGCAGTGGTTGTTCGCGATCTTGAACAGCCAGGAAGCAAACTGGTGTTCATAGTCGAAATCATCGAGGTGTTGGAACGCCTTGATAAAGACCTCCTGGGTGAGGTCTTCAATCTGGCTTCTGTCCCGGACGAGTTTGTAGACTATCTGGGCTATCGGGTTCTTGTATCTTCTGGTGAGAGCTTTAAACGCCTTCTCATCACCGGCGATGGCCCGCCGGACAAGAATCGCGTCTTCTTCAGCTCTTTTGTGTCGTTCCTCTTCCTTCATCCGCTCCTATTTGCTCGCGGAACGACGCCGCGTCGGGTTCCCGCCCGAATTCTCCGGGTAGTACTCAACTCCAAGGTGTGTTATCAACTCCTCGCCCATCAGGTAACGAAGATAGTTCTTCAGTTTCGTCATTTGAATGAAAAGGTCATGTTCCGGATAAAGCTCCGGCGCGCACATCGGGCTTTTGAAGTAAAAAGATAACCATTCTTGTATTCCGGACAAACCTGCACGATGCGCCAGATCAAGGAAAAGCACCAGATCAAGCAACACAGGCGCCGCAAGTATCGAATCCTTACAGAGGAAATTCACTTTTATCTGCATCGGATAGCCGAGCCAGCCGAATATGTCGATATTATCCCAGCTCTCTTTGTCATCTCCGCGCGGCGGATAGTAGTTTATCCGGACTTTGTGGTAGTAGTCTGAATAGAGCTCTGGATAGATCTGAGGCTGCAGGATATGCTCAAGGACCGAGAGCTTGCTTACTTCCTTGGTCTTGAACGAACCTGCTTCGTCGAGAACTTCGCCGTCCTGATTTCCGAGTATGTTGGTTGAGAACCATCCGTTTAACCCCAACATGCGTGCCTTCAGCATCGGCGCGAGAACAGTCTTCAGAAGAGTCTGCCCCGTCTTAAAGTCTTTTCCTGCTATCGGAAGTTTCGCTTCCCTCGCCAGCTCGGTCATCGCCGGCATATCGACGGTCAAGTTTGGTGCACCGTTGGCGAACGGCAATCCCTCCTTCATCGCAGCATAGGCGTAGATCATGCTCGGCGCGATCTTGGGATCGCTCTTCGCGAGCCCTTTCTCGAAATTCTTGAGATCCCGGTGCACATCGCCTTCCTCAGTGTAGACTTCCGTGCTACCGCACCATACCATCACTCCTCGGTTCGAGCCGTGGCTCTTCATTGTAGATCTAATGTCGTCGCGGAGTTGCTCGGCCAGCTCCATCTTTGTCTTTGCCTTCTTGACCACCTTCGGGCGAAGTCTCTTTACATAATTCTGATCAAAGACTGCCGGCATGACCTCCACGCCTTTCAGGAACGGCCGGGCAAGCTCCAGATCGTCTTTGCTCAAAACGCCCGCCTTCTTCGCCGCATCGTAGGCGGTGCCACCGAATATATCCCAGCCAGCAAACTTCAGATTCTCCAACGCGGCGAGGGGGACAAAGTCCTTTATGAGCGGGTTGCGCTTTTCAGTCCTTTTCCCGAGACGTATTGCCGCCATCTGGGTCAACGAGCCGACCGGCTTTCGCATTCCCTTTCGAATAAGTTCCACACCCGCCATGAAGGTGGTCAAGAAGGCAAAGACAA
>JAJYOS010000246.1 GCA_021796055.1 Bacteroidota bacterium | reverse complement strand
GGTAAAAATGTCGAACTTGCGCGAACACCTATACTCTCTTAGCGAGGACGCTTACGGAACGGAAAGCAAGATAGTCCAGAAGGCAAACCTGGTCGCGTGCACCGCGGCCAAGGCCGCAATTTCTTCGCAAGTCTCCTCGCGAAAGTTCGACACAGTCCTGATCGACGAAGCGAGCATGCTATATGTTCCATACGTAGCCTTCGCGGCGTCGCTCGCGAAGAAAAGGGTGGCGATTTTCGGCGACTTCATGCAGATACCTCCGATCACGCAATCGTCCACAAAAGTGTTGAACGTGCTGGCGAAGGACATATTCCGGGAAACGAAAATGCACCGCTATATGGCGAAGCAGCATCCGCGGTTGAGCACGCTGGAAATCCAGTACCGAATGCAGCTGGCAATCATGGACCTCATAAACGACAGGATCTACGCCGGCAGGCTGAAGGCGAGCCAGCAGATAAAATCCACGGAACCGAAGCAGGAGCCGGTGGTCTTCTACGACACTTCCGGACTGAACTCGAAGGCTTTCCGCGAGGCAACGTCGAACAGCCGCGTCAACATCCTCTCAGGAATTACGGCAATAGACCTCGCGATTGATGCTCTCAAGCACGGTGCGAAAACAGTTGGAATCATTACACCTTACCGTGCTCAGGCGCGATTCCTGCGCAGTGTGCTGATCAGCATGAACCTTGACAGCGCGGTCATCTCGGCGGCCACGGTGCATACCTTCCAGGGAAACGAGCGCGACGTCATCGTGTTTGACTTTGTCGATGACAACCCGCTCCCGCTCGGCGTTCTCCTATCAACTTACGAGCGCGAAGACCCGGACGACATCTCAGAGGGTGAGCGCCTGCTGAACGTCGCGATGACCCGTGCCAAGAAACGTCTTCTCTTCGTCGGCAATTTCGAATACCTCTCAAAGAGATCGACGGAAGGCTCGCTCCTCAGATTTGTCCTGGACAAGTTGAAGCGGGACAAAACCGTCGGCGCCGTCCAAATCGATGACAGCAAGTCGAAAGATTATATCGGCAAGAATTTTCCCGGACTCGCGATACATCATGGCTTTGTAGACAGCACCGTCCCTCTCCTGAGGGATATACAGGAATCTTCGGAAGAGTTACGCCTCGTCCAGCCGATCAAAGCGAAGCTTCAATTTTTCAAGTACGTGCTGAACAAGGAAGTCGAGTCGTCGAAGGAATTCAAATCGTTGGAGATGAGCCTCCTTCAGCAGAAGTTGAAAAACACAAACCTCGTGACGTCGGACAAGTCGGAGCTGTTCTTCTGGCTCATCGACAAGAAATACCTCCACGTCTTCGACATTTTGGGAAAAAAGGATCCCGTAAGCGTGAGGATCGGCATTCCTGAGACAGCGAAAACTTTCAATTATATCCTGCCAAGAAAGAGTTCGAAGCTCACAGGCACGGGAAACCGGGAGGTGGATGCACACTGCGCCGTCTGCGGAGGCAAGATGGAGCTCAAGGAGATGAAGGGAATGATCGTGGCACAGTGCGCCGACAACCAATGCGTCACGGTGCCGGCGGACGGGAAGATTATCGAGGCAGTACTCGAGGAGAACGGGCAGTCATGTCCGATCTGCGCGGGAAAAATCCGCGTGAAGAAAGGACGGCGCGGGTTCTTCGCGGGGTGCGCGAACTATCCTAGCTGTACCTGGACGGCGGAGCTGAGCGAATTGCTGAGATAGATGGGAGCTTGAGAAAGCAATCAGCACCTTGCTTTCGAGGATCGTAACTTCGAATGGACATATCCGTCGAAACCAACATTGGGACTGCGGTCCGCGGATGCATATTCATGGATCGGCTGATTCCAACGGTACATCAGACAGAATCGGAGTGAGAAAATAATGAATAACGCTCCCCCTATTGAGAGTCCCTCGCGGCGCTTCACTTATGTCATTACCGCATTCGCAGTCGCCGAAGTTCTTCTTCATCTTTTCTCGAACGCATTCGCGCACTACGGCTACTTCAGGGACGAACTTTATTACATCGCGTGCAGCCGACATCTCGCCGCAGGTTATGTAGACCAGCCGCCGCTCTCGAGCTTCATACTGTACATCAGCATGAAGCTCTTCGGTGATTCGATATTTGCGTTGAGACTCCTTCCTGCGCTGGCATCGGGCATCACCGTTTATCTGACCGGTCTGATCGCCAGAAAACTCAACGGTGGAATGTTCGCGGTCACCCTCGCCTGCCTGATTATGGCAATCACGCCTCAATTTCTCGGAACAAACACGATATATTCCATGAACGGTTTCGATTGGCTTTTCTGGTCGCTCGGGGCATATATCGTTTTGCTCATCGTAATCTCAGAACAGCCGGGTCCACGAACACGTCGGCTATGGCTCATCCTCGGCATCACGCTCGGTTTCGGATTGCTTAACAAGATCGACATTCTATGGTTCGGCTCCAGCCTGGTGGTTGCGCTTCTACTCACGCATCAACGAACACACCTGAGAACAAAATGGCCTTACATCGCAGGGATAATCGCGCTCGTCATCTTCAGTCCGTACATCGTTTGGAACGTTGCGCACAACTTCGCCACGTTAGAATTCATTCACAATGCTTCATCCATCAAATACGCGTCTCAAAATCCTTTGACGTTCATATCGGACACGATCCTTGTGATGAACCCTCTCGCCGCACCCGTCTGGCTGGCGGGAATTTATTTTTTCTTCTTCAATGATGAAGGAAGGAAATACCGCCTGGTGGGATACTTGTTCCTCATCTCGTTCATTATTCTGATTGTCAACTGGCATTCGAAGTCGGAATATATCGGGCCAGCTTTCCCAATTCTTTTTGCCGGCGGCGCAGTAATGTTCGAGCGGATCGCGTCCAGGCGAGGTTTTAGCTGGACAAAGACCGCGGTACCTTCCCTTGTCACGGTTTCCGGAATGTTACTCCTTCCATTGGCGTTGCCTGTTCTACCGGTTCAAACTTTCATCGACTATTCAAAGACAATCGGGATTGCCCCTTCTTCGGGCGAATCCAACGAAGTGGCAGCGCTTCCACAATTTTACGCCGACATGTTCGGGTGGAGGAATATGGCGGCGACTGTATCAAGAGTCTATCTTTCTCTTCCACTTAAAGAGCGTAATAGCATAGTTGTCTTTGCGCACAATTACGGAGAAGCAGGTGCAATTGATTTCTTTCGCGGCGAGTATCCGCTCCCCAAGGTAATTTGCGGGCACAATAACTACTGGTATTGGGGTAGAGAGGACAGTACATTTTCAACGATCCTTGTGATCGGGGGAAATTTGAAAGGGAATCTCGAAGTCTGC
This sequence comes from Bacteroidota bacterium, assembly GCA_021796055.1. The sequence continues at coordinate 5,108 of JAJYOS010000246.1, read as the reverse complement.
GATTCCGTGACGGAGGCGGCGGTCATACGTGACAAATATTCAATTCCGTATGAAAATAATCTGCCGATCTTCATCTGCAGAGGGTTCAAAATGCCGTTCGCGGAGATCTGGAGGAGAGTGAAGATGTTCATTTGAAGTGGGCAGAGTATCCGTCCGCGCCCGCCCGGCGATATTCATTCAGAAGATGAATGGAATCAGTCGCGCGGTACTTTTCTCATATAACTTGTATTCCTCGCCGTAGCGTTCCAAGAGATAGCGGTCCTGTGCCGGGATATTTCCGAAAGCGAATCCGCCGAACATCACAACAGGTATTATAAGAAGCGCAGGTTGTCCCGACATCAAAACCCACCCCGTGAAAAGGACAATATCGCCGAAATAATTAACGTGGCGTGAGAGTCCCCACATCCCACCAGTGTATAGGTGACCTTTGTTTTCAGGACGCCGCTTCCAGACCATCCTCTGCCATTCCGATCCCGTGTTGACTGCAGATCCCGTTAGGACCATTAGCCCGCCAACCAGCGTCCATGCTCCCACCTTCACGTCGCTCATCGCGCCGAAGTGCGCGATAAGTATATCGATGAACCCAACCCAAACGGCTATCGTGGCGACCTCGCTCCACCCCACCTTTCGCTTTATGAAGACGAAGAGAGTTCCGAGTACGCGCGTGAAATAAAGTATAGCCACTGCAGCCAACAGCGAACGGCGCAGGCCCGAGCTTCCCTGATGTTGGACGCCAAAGAGTATCCACAATACCGCCAACACAATGAGGAAGTGTATAGCCGCGAGAGTTGCCTTTGACTTTATTGATGGTGATTTATCTCGGTAGATTGCCGATTGATCCATTTCAGCTCATATTTAACTTCGTATCCAGATGATTGTGAATATTAGAAGAATTAGAATTGATAAACAATTATTGGTCCATCGACACCCGAATATTCAAGCTCGACAATCCGCGTTCGAAGGGACATTGCTGACGGCACTGACAGCCTCACTGTTCAAAGCCAAAGATGTCCATTACCGTTTCGCATGCGATGGACGATGCACACTTCAGACGGCGGTAGTCGCCTTCGCCTCCATGGCAATTTTCAGGTGAAGGCTCGCGTCGCGATTGATCCAGGGCATGAACATCTTCATGGAAACCATGGGCGAGCTCTTAGAACGTTATCGAATAAAAGGATGTTATAGATCCTGTATTGGAGGGATAACTTTTCCCGCGAGCAAGGCTGGGAATACTTTCAGTTGCGGCATTGTCGAATGCTCCGGCTCCATGTTCCACCAAAGACATTCCAAATGAAGAGAGAAAAAACGGCGCACAAAAATATAACCGGAATGGAATCCTAATGAACGGATCGAGAAAGTGGCCGCGTCCATGGGCGTTCGGCCTTCTCATTTTGCCCGTCGCGGTCTACGTTGGCTTCACATCGACTCCGCTCCCTTTTCTGCTCAGTAAAGCGGGTATCTCCGTTTACGAGATCGGGACGATAGGCTCGATACTCCAGCTGCCAAATATCCTGGTCTTTCTTTGGGCTCCGCTTGTAGACGTCAGGCTGAGGCGGAGGGTTTGGCTCGTGCTTTCGGCGGCCGCGACCGCCGTGTGCCTTTGGATCGCGCTCCCGCTCGTGAGCGCATCGAGTGTCCATATTATGACAGGGTTGCTTCTCCTCGGTGGAATCACCGTCTCCCTCGTGCTTGCCTCGTCGGGCGGCCTGATGGTTACCACGCTTCCGGCGGAAGATCAGTCGAAAGCTGCCGCATGGAACCAGGCGGGCTATCTTGCCGGCGGTGCGCTGGGCGGAGCACTGATTCTCTGGCTGGTAACACGCCTCCCCTTTTTCGTAAGCGGCCTTATAGCGGCCGTTGTACTTTGTGCCCCCGCTTTAGTTGCGCTCTCGCTTCCCGAGAAAGAGCCTGCGGCTTCACACTGGTTTAAGGGTCGCCTCGCGGCCATGAGGCGTGAGGTCGGCGGCGTTTTCAAGAGCCCGTTCAGGAGATGGACCGCGCTTCTTCTGATGGCGCCCGCGGGCACCGGAGCCGCGCAAATTCTCCTTCCCGCGATCGCGTCGCACTACGGCGTCGGCGCGTCGGGAGTGATATGGATAAACGGACTAGGCGGGGGAATCGCGCTCGGGGCCGGCTCGCTCCTCGGGGCGATGGTGCCGGGGAACTGGGACGGACGGATCGTCTATGCCGCCGCGGGATTTCTAAACGGCCTCGCCGCCATAGTGCTTATGTCGGTGATCGGACCGACAGGTTATCTCATCGGGACCATTGTTTACCTCGTGACTCAGGGACTTTGCTGGGCAAGATTTACCGGTCTTATTGTAGAGATAGTCGGGCCGGATACACAGGACGCGAGCACACTTTACAGCGCTTTGTCAGCCGCGGGGAGTATTCCTCTCGCGTACATGACTTGGCTCGACGGGTTTGGATATTCAAACTTCGGCACGCATGGGCTTCTGATGACCGACGCGACGGGAAACATTCTTGTCTTCGGGATAGTAGTCGCGGTGTTCCTGGCAAACCGGCTGCCCTTCAGGCACGCCTCAAATCGAAAGATAAGTCTAGCGGGGGGATCGCAACGCCCATGTTGACGCCGTTCTGACGGTTTGGCTAAGTGAGCTCGGCCCCCTTATCGAGTAGCAACTCTCGCAAGATTGACCTGTGGCAATGCGCTTCATTCTCACAGTAACATCCGACCGAGAAGTTAGTATGGTGCGACAATTCGGCAAGGAGCTCCAGGGAATGAACGTTCTCAGGAGTCGACATCTCCGAGCGGTATTTCCTGACAAACGCGTTCCAATGTGCTGGCGTCTCCGCTGCCTGGGCAAGCTTCACGGCCTCATCGCTCGGCGCGAGATTGGGAAACCATACGTCATAGAAATTTCTCGATGCGAACTCGGACTTCGGAACGCCGCGGGGCGGACGACGGACGGTTCCAATGCGCGGCCCCTCGCCTTTCACGCGCGGACTCCCAAGCCTTACGATTCGAATAGCCATATCATATTACTCCTTTATCCGGTAGTTCCATAATACGGGCCCTAGAATGACTTCTTGCGTCACGGAGTAATTTACAATGTTCCCTTGCGGCCGTCAAAATTACTAACCCCCTCCTCCTCGCTTCAAGATTTATCGCAGAGAGAATATCGTTGTCAATTTTACGGTTGCGCGACCGCTTACGATAGAATTAGATTGAAACATGAAAACCGATACGACACTTTGGGACGAAGATACGATGTACGACGCCTTCATGAAGCGGGACATATCTTATGAAGGAATCTTTTTCGTCGGCGTGAAGACCACCGGGATTTTCTGCCGTCCGACATGCCCCGCCAGGCGTGCGAAAAGAGAGAACATAGAGTTCTTTCATTCCGCGAAAGATGCGCTCCTGAACGGTTACCGGCCCTGCAAAATCTGCAAGCCTCTCGAACCGCTCGGCGCTACACCTGACTACATCCGACAACTTATCGACCGGGTCGCGTCGAACCCATCAAAGAAGATCACCGATTACGACCTTACCAAGATGAACATCGAACCGAATAAGGTGCGGCGATGGTTCAAGTCGAATCATGGATTGTCGTTTCAGGCATACCAGAGAATGCTCCGAATCAACGGCGCGTTGCGTCAAATCAAGAACGGCGGAGAGGTCACCGAGGCCGCGTTCGAGAACGGGTACGACTCTGTGAGCGGGTTTTCTGACGCCTTCAGGAAAATCATGGGGACATATCCTTCCAACGGAAAGTTCGTCAACGTCATAAACATTCACCGCATCGCTACGCCGCTCGGACCGATGATCGCCTGCGCCACCGACGAGGGATTATGTCTTCTGGAGTTCACCGACAGAAGAGTGTTCCCGTTGGAATTGAAAGATCTGCGTCGCCTCCTGATGGCGAACTTCGTCTACGGCACCAATGAACATATCCTGAACATAGAAAAGGAACTCGGAGAATACTTTGCCGGCAATCGCAGGACATTTGAAGTCCCTCTCGTAACGCCCGGCTCCGATTTCCAGAAGACGGTTTGGCGCCAGTTGACGACGATTCCCTACGGAATGACTCGCTCATACGAGGAACAGGCAATCGCCGTGAACAATCTCAAGGCCATCAGGGCCGTCGCGAGCGCCAACGGCGCGAACCGGATAGCTATCGTGATCCCTTGCCACCGGGTCATCGGCAAAGAAGGCAGCCTGACCGGATACGGCGGCGGGCTCTGGCGAAAGAAGTGGCTCCTCGATTTCGAGAAAAAGAATTCCTGACAGATAGCTTTTGAAATTCAACCTCCGGATCTGAACATAAACCTCCTGGGCTGGGAAAAGAAAGCAACTCGATATCACTTTCGAATCGCCAACTTCTCTCATTTGATTTTTCACGTCACCCCAGATACTTTATTCACAAATGAAGATCCGCATCTCCTTTTTCGCGGCAACGGTGGCTGTCATCTTGGGGATTAGTCGGCATTCACCGGCACAATCGTTTTCCTCACCTGAAAATGCTTTCCCAACATACTTCGAAGAAGTGCGAACTGCCGAAAGGAGGCACTTCGACCTCTGGGACAGAGACATGTACGGCCCAATCCTCGTCGTGAACCCGCAGACAAGACAGGTCTACTCCAACTTCCCAGATGCCGGCGGGGCGCTCGTCCGCAGGGGAGACATCTACGAAGGACTTCTTCCAGAAAATGTAAACATCAACAACACCGTAGTGCGCTGGAACGGCAGAGCGTGGGCGATGGTCATGCTTCCTCTTCCGAACTACACGAAGATTCGCATCAGCCTGTTCGCGCATGAGCTGTATCATATCGTACAGCCATCGCTAGGGTTTCAAGGCTACAGCCCTGACAATAGCCAGCTCGACGAGAAGAACGGGAGAATTCTTCTCAGGCTCGAACTTGAGGCCCTCAGGAAAGCGCTCGAGACGCCCTCCACGACTGAAATGAAGAAAAGCCTCACCGACGCCTTGACCTTCAGGGAATACCGTTACCTCCTCTACCCGCAAGCGAAGTCAACCGAGAATCTCCTTGAACTTAATGAGGGCCTTGCAGAGTATACAGGGCTAATCGTCAGCGATATGACGAGGCAGGAGGCCCTGTATTATTTCGAAAGAAGTATTAAC
>JAJYOS010000245.1 GCA_021796055.1 Bacteroidota bacterium | reverse complement strand
TGGATCAAACGACGTATAACGCACTCGTACCGCGTCGTCCGGGAGGCGCCTCCGACCCGATCGAGATATTCGTCAGGGAAAAGAGAAGACGCGAAGAGAGCGGGGAAGAAGCGGACGAAGGCGACGCGGCTGCGGAACAGTTGAATGGGGATCCGCAGGCCTTGTTTGCGGCGGCAAGGATAAAACAGATGGTGGAATCCGGAGAAGTCGTAAGATCGGTCGACAGCGCCGGGAAAGAAAGGCGGATAGACTACGGCGATATCGCAGTGCTCATGCGGACCCGCGCGAGGCTCCCGCTGCTCGAAGAAGCTCTCACGAAGTACGGAGTCCCCTATGTCGTATCGGCCGGGATTGGTTTCTATTCGGCGCAGGAGATTTTCGATCTCACTAACTATCTGACGTTTCTTCTTGACAACAATTCTGACATCGCATTGTTTGCCGTCCTTCGCTCTCCTTTCTTCGGCATTTCGGAGAATGAACTCTATTCGATCTCCCTGACGGAAGGCGAGTCCTTGCTGGACAGGCTGTTCCGATTCGCGGGCTCCGGCAAGAGCGGCGATGAAGTCAAGTACGCGGTTACGGTCCTCGGGGAGGAGATTCAGCTTGCACAGCGGCTGACTATACCTCAGCTGATCAACAGGATACTGGACAGAACGGGCTGGCTCGGGGCCTATCGTCTTTCACCGACAGGCGTTCAGAGATTGGCGAACCTGAGAAAGCTCCTCGCTATAGCAAGGGAATTTGAGGGGCGCGGCTTCAACAGCCTGTACGATTTTATTGAGCGCATCAGGTATCTGAAAGAGACGGCACGTGAAGGGCAGGCTCCGGTCGACGAAACGGTTGACGCCGTAAAAATAATGACCGTACATGCCGCCAAGGGGCTCGAGTTTCCCGTGGTCGTGATTCCGTTTTGCGATGCGTTCACTCGCCGCGGCACAAGACTGATCGTCAACGACCATGTCGGCATACTCCCGTTCGTCGGAAACGAGATACCGGCCGCCTTCTCGCTCTACAAATGTCTCGAGAGCATGAGCGAGCAGGCTGAAATTGCCAGACTCTTCTATGTGGCCTGTACCAGAGCGATGGACAAACTTGTGCTGACGAGCACCGCTGGCAAACCGCCGCGCAACATAAAGTCGTTCACAGATATTCTCGCAAAAAGTCTCGACTTGTCGGCAATTCCTGTCGACGACTATCTCGAGCTTCCCGGCGTGAAGATCAAAATCCACTCGGCGGTTCCCAATGTGCAAACGGCCGCTCTGGGGAAAACGGCATCAAGAGCCAAAACGGGCGATTTGTTTCTGGACCCAATACCTGCGGGCATCGATGGCGAGTTTTACTCCGCAACTCTTCTCCAGACTTATCAGCTATGTCCTACAAAGTATTTCCTAAGATACCGCCTGGGCATGCCGGCGCCGGAGACACGGCTTATGCTCGATGAAAATGCGGAGCACGATGATTCGATACTTTCGACCGTGAAAGGCTCGCTGGTCCACGCCGTCCTCGAGCGGGCAGTCTCCTCCGACAAGTCGGATGACGATGCGATACAGGCCGCTGCGAAACAGGCGATCGAATCGGGCGTGGCACAGATCCTGAGCGAAGAAGAGGCCGGGAAGCTCGCTGGATTCGTCACCGGGAACGCGCATAACGCAATCGCGACGCTGCGGGCCGTGGCACAAACCGGAAAAAAATATACGGAACAGACGATAACCAGGAAATTCGGCTCCGACTTCCTGACCGGCACGATCGACCTGCTGATCGAGGACGAGAGCGGGTTTCACATTTACGATTACAAGACCAACCGCCTCGAGATGTCTGACGAGCAGATATACTCGGGATATGAGACGCAGATGAAACTCTACGCCTCTCTATGCGGCAACCTGAAACCGGGTCAGGACAAATTTGACGTGACGATCATTTTCACACGTGAACCGGGGAAGCACCTGCGGAAGATATATTCGAAAGAAGATTTAACCGGGTTCGAGACCGGGCTCCATGCTGCGATTGACAGGATAAAAGCGATGGAAGAAAGTGAAGGAGCCTTTCCTTCGGGTGAGACGCTTCCAACCAGATCTCCACACTGCAGCGAGTGTGAATATTTCGTCGGGGACGGGGGAAAGGAATGCCTTATGAAGAATAGAACCGAGTTGCAGGGAACGGAAAGCAGGAAGTAAGAAGCGAGAAATAAGGATCAGGAAGAGGGACCCGCAGGATGTTGCCTCTTCATTCACCCGCAGCAGCTCTTCTTGGTCTTCTTCCTGATTGTCCTGAAGATTATTGCTCCGGCGGCGACGGCAAGAGCGGACAAGAACACGATCTCTCCGGTCATATCAGGCTCCCGACCTGGTATACGACGAATGCAACTCCCCATGCTATCACAAAACTGTAGGCCAGGAAGAGGAACGCAAACGTCTTCCCTCCTTCCCGTGCCATGACAGCGACGGTTGCGAGACACGAAGTGTACAGCAGAAGGAAAATCATGAACGAGAGAGCCGACGCGGGCGTGAAGCTTGACCTGATGGCCGATGCAAGGTTCCGGTTCCCCTCATCGGTTTGAAGTGTCTGGATGCCGGGCGTGAGAAGCGACATGAAGCTTTCCTTCGTTGCGGAACCGAGCGCCTTCGCCTGCTCCACGAGAGCCGGGAGGAAATGGAATTCCGGGTTTTTCTTGTGCACGTCAGCTGAATAAATAGTGCCCATAGAGCTGAGGACAATTTCTCTTGCCAGGAAAGCGGGGATAAGCGACGTGGAAATTCTCCAGTCATTGATGCCGATCGGCTTCAGGATGGGCGTGATCGCTTTTCCCACGTAGGCTGCAGCGCTGTCCGACTGGCTCTTGAGGTTCGGCGGAGTGTTCAGGAGCACCCAGATGGCGACCGATGCCGCGAAGATAACCGTGCCGGCCTTGTAGAGAAAGCTTTTCACCTGGACCCATACGATCAGCAGCACAGTCCGGAGCCTCGGAACGCGGTATGGCGGAAGCTCCATCACGAAATGCGACAATTTTCCCCGGTAAGCGGTCTTACGCAGGAAGAACGCCGTAAGCAGGCCGATCGCGATGCCGAGAAAGTACAGGGAGAATATCACGACGGCCGGGTGTACGAAAAAAAGCACCGCGAAGAAGGAGAAGACGACCAGTCGTGCGGGGCAGCTCATGAAAGGTATCATCGCCATAACGAGAAGCTTGTCGCGCTTGTTCTCCAGCGTCCTCGTCGCCATAACGGCGGGCACGTTGCAGCCGAAGCCGAGAAGGAGGGGGATCATGCCTTTGCCGTGAAGTCCGAGCCTGTGCATGAAGCGGTCCATGATGAATGCGATACGTGGCATGTACCCGGACATCTCGAGCAGGGCGATAAGGAAATAGATCATCGCTATGAGGGGCACGAACGTGATCACGAAACCCACGCCGCCGACGATCGCCTGAGAGAAGAAGTCGGGGAGCCATTTCCCGCCACCTACGCCCGACAGGAAGGAGAGGACGAGAGGCGAGAAGAAATTGTCGATGAGTCCCTGTGTCCAGTTCATGAAGGGCGTCGAAAAATCGAATGAGATCTTGAACAGGAGGAACATTACGAGAAGGAAAATGAAGAAGCCGAGAATCGGGTGAAGGATGACTTTGTCGATTCTGTCCGTTATGTCCCTGGCGGTAACCTTTCTTTTCCTGAACGCCTCGTTGTAGAAGCCGTGCGCGAAGGCGTAGCGTTCGTCCTTGATGATGCTGTTTATATCTTTCCGGAAAAACTTCTCGAGATTCGCCTTCTCTTCGTTCTGTCCGTCGCCTTCGGTGAGCATCCTCAGCAGGGTCCGTTTATCGATCTCCGCGCCGTGTTGCCGCCTCTCCAGAGCTCCGAGCGCGTCTTCGACGTGTTCGCTGTACCTGACGGTTTTCGGAACCCGGCGGTTTTCCGCGCTCTCAACTATTGCATCGAGGAGCTCGCTCACGCCGTCGCCGTTCCTGCCGTTCGTTTTTACGACAGGGATGTCGAGAAGCTCACTGGTATGCCTGCTGTCCACCTCGATCCCGAGCTTGTGCGCTTCATCGGACATGTTTAGCGCTATTACCATCGGTCTCTTCAGTTCGAGGAGCTCGGTTGTCAGCAGCAGGTCCCGCTCTGCATTCGTGGTCTCGATGACGTTGACGATGACGTCGGGCTTTTCATCCGCTATGAAATTGTATGCGATGTACTCATCCTCCGAGATCGGTTCGAGGGTGTATATCCCCGGAAGATCGATGAAGTGAATGTCGTACCCCTTGTAGTTAAGAAACCCTTCTCTTTTCTCGACAGTTACGCCCGCCCAGTTGCCAACCTTGAGGTTAGTTTTCGCAGCGTGGTTTAACAGCGTGGTCTTGCCGACGTTGGGATTTCCCGCGAGGGCGACCTTGATAATCTCGTTCATTTGACCTCTACGTTCCTGGCAACGTCCACCGTTATTACGATCCTCGAATTGCTGGTCTTCACCACGATGCCCCTTCCGAGCTTCTGCATGATGGTGACCTTCTTTCCCCGCCTCAGGCCCATCGCCTGGATTTTTCTCACCGGCTCGTTCTCGATGATGAAGTCCACTATCTGAGCGGTGTCACCGACCTTGAGATCTTTAATGGTCTTCCTTTGATCAGTCGGCTTCAATGCGACTTTTTTTGCGGCTCGGGCTGCTTCTGCCTTTACTGAGCGATCTCCGAAAAATGTCATGAGGATGCTGCATCTCTTTCTTCATTCGCCGTTCTTGCAGTCCGGGCACAGGCCGAAGATCTGGTGAGAATGGCTGATGAGCGTAAACCTGAATTTCTTTGCAATTGCCTGTTGACCCTGTTCGATTCCGTCGTCGACGAACTCGACTATTTTTCCGCATTTGATGCAGACGAGGTGATCGTGATGAGATCTCCCGAATGCCTTCTCGTACCTCGAGCCGTGGTCCTTGAGTCGGGTCTTGAAGACGAGCTCGCATTCCTCGAGGATATCCAGAGTGTTATACACTGTCGCTCTGGAGACTTTGCTGCCGGTTCGCTTGAGGGTGAGGAATAGCTCGTCGGCGTCGAAGTGTCCGTTCGTCGCCATAACCGCGTCGAGGACTTCGAACCTCTCAGGCGTAACGCGGTAATTCTCTTCCCGCAAGTAACCTTCGAACTTCTGCTTTGCCGTGTCCATCGTACCTTTACCGTTTGAATTTGGAGACTCCGGCTCCTGATACTGTATTGAACCGTGAACCCGAGTGTGAAATTATCGGTCCGATTCCGGTTCGCTGCTGGTCCTGCGCTATGTGAATATTCACTGTTTCAGTTGCCGTTATTAAGACCACGTCTAAATTATGCTTTCACTGCCGGAATGTCAAGGGATTGAACGCGGAAAGTTCGCTCATGGTTTTGGAGGGGGAGTTCCGTAAATTTGTCTAGATATGAGCGAAAACGCGCTTAAGATGCTGACACCGAGCTTCATCTCACAGCTCTCCAACATGGAGCTGCGGGCCAGGCTCATCGTCGAAGGATTTCTCATTGGAATGCACCGGTCTCCCTACCATGGTTTCAGCGTGGAGTTCGCCGAGCACCGCCAGTATTTCCCCGGCGACGACATCGGGAATATCGACTGGAAGGTCTACGGGCGCAGCGACCGGCTCTATATTAAGCAATATGAGGAAGAGACAAACCTGAAGGCATACATCCTCATCGACGCCAGCAACTCGATGGGGTTCAAGCGAGACGGCAGTATCACGAAGCTGGAATACGCTTCTTACCTGGCTGCCGGCCTTATCTACCTCATGATGAAGCAGCAGGACGCCTCCGGACTGGCTGTCTACGACGAGTCGGTGAGACGTTTCTACGAACCTCACCTTACTTATTCGTACATGAAACTCCTGCTGACCGAACTGTCCGGTCTCCGGCCGCAGTCGAAGACCTCGACGGCCAACGCGCTCTCGTCCCTTGCCGAGAGAATAAAAAGGCGGGGGCTGATCATCGTGATAAGCGATTTCCTCGACGACACAAAAAACGTGATCACCGCCCTCAAGCATTTCAGGCACAGAAAGAACGAGGTGATTGCGTTCCAGGTTCTGGACGATTCCGAGCTGAACCTCGATTTTCCTGCCGACGCAGTTTTTACGGACATGGAGACCGGTGAGCGCATCCCGACCCAGGTGTCAGCACTGAGGTCGGCTTACAAGAAAAGTGTCGACAGGTTTGTGCGCGACCTCAAGAGCAGGTGCTTCGAAAACGATATCGACTATGCCCTGCTCAGCACGTCCACGCCGTTCGATAAGGCTCTTACGGCATATCTGACTCGACGGAAGAAAATGTTTTGAATCGCGGTAATGCAGATTACTTCTGTCGAAACATCAGGCATGGAAGTCAATTCACTTACGAAATAAAATCACCCGGTCACGAAATTACTGCGCAGAGGATTTCGTAACAAGAGTTTTTGAGATTGGAATTTCTTTTGAGTTTAGGATTTGGCATTTCGAATTTTCTTATTGTTTAAGTCCGGGCTGATCCGGATCAAGGAGAGAAGATGGAGGTTGTGGTTCTAACGGCGGTAGCGGTAGTGGTCGTTGCATTGATCTATATCCTCGTCCAGTTCAAAAACCTGTCGGTTAAGCAGCAGTCCTCATCGGACCAGGCGATGCAGCTCTTTGCACTTTTCAAGGCCGATGTGGAGTCGGCGGTGAAGTCTGTGGCCGACACTACGAGGTCCAACAGCGAAACGGTGGCGAGCACGCTCCAGCTCGTCAGCAACACGCTCTCGAAGAGCATGGAAGAAAACCGCGCGGGCACAAATTCACAGGTGGAGCAGCTCACCGGCCAGGTGTCTCACCTCACCGAGCTGGTGGGTAAGCAGGTTGAGAGTCTGCGCGGCTCCGTCGAGCAAAGGCTTTCGAGCTTCGAAGGACACCTCGGCGGGCAGCTTTCCGAGGCAAACAAGCTCTTTTCCTCGTTGAAACAGGATTTCGGCGAACTGAAAGAGTCGAGCAATAACATGCTGGAGATCGGGAAGCAGATAAACGAACTGCAGAGCATACTTAGCTCGCCGAAGCTGCGTGGAAATCTCGGCGAGACGCTGCTCGAAGAACTCATCAAGCAGGTAATACCGCAGGGCTTCTACGAGTTCCAGTACGCCTTCAGGGACGGGTCGAAAGTGGATGCGGTGATAAGAACATCGGAGAGAATGATCCCTATCGACTCCAAATTTCCAAAGGACGAGTTTCAGAGATATATCGAAGCGGCGACGGATGCGGAGAAGAACACAGCGCTCAACAGGTTTTCCACCGTCGTCAAGAAACAGATTGACGACATCGCGGAGAAGTATATCAGGCCCGCCGAAAACACGTTCGACTTCGCGATCATGTTCATCCCGTCGGAAAGCATGTACTACGAGCTCCTGATCTCCGATAACGACGAGAACAGCGCTTACCGCTACGCGATGAAGAAACATGTGGTCGCGGCGTCGCCGAACAGCTTCTACGCGTACATACAGGCGATCGCCATCGGCCTGAAGGGGATGCAAATTGAAAAAAACGCCGAGCGGGTGAGAGACCAGCTTGCGCAGCTCGAGAATTCGCTGGCGAAGTTCGACGATAATTTCGAAACCCTCGGCAACCATCTGAGAAACGCCTCCAACAAATACGGGGACTCGCACGAGGCGCTCGGGAGATTCAGAGAAAGGCTCCAGGGGATAGCGAAGATCGACGAGGAACCGCCGAAAATAAAATAATGGCCATTGTTCTCGGGAGAAATTACGAGGGAAGTCCGGAGCCGGATTTCGCAGCGGCGGTGCGGAAACTGTCGGCGGCAGCCTCAAAAACGCGAACCTACGACTACATCTATATAGTACCAACGCGAAGACGTGTGCGCGAGCTTCAACGCGAGCTCGTAAGCGATGCCATGTTCGGAAGCCTTCCCGTCTACACGCTGGAACTCTTTGCTCACGAGATCTTCAAACTCCTGTCGACCGGCAGGCGCGTGATCTCTCCGTCGATGCAGGGAATGATAGTCAGCAGAGTACTTTCGGCCGGCGACTACAAATTCTTCAGGTACGCTTCATACCGTGCCGGTGCGAGAAAGGGGATCGCGCCAATCGGCACGATCAAGAAGATAGTAGACCAGATCGGATACCTGAAAGAGAACGGAATTACCCCGGACGATTACGGGAAGATGGCGTCCGTAGCCGGGGATTCGGAGCGTCTGAAGCTGGAAGAGTTCCACAGAATATATTCCGGGTACGAGGAGGAGCTCGGCACCGGCCTGACAGATAACCCCGGACTTCTGTCTCTCGTGAATGGCGGCCTTATGAAGTCGGGTGACACGCTCGACAGGCGTTTCCCGCAGAAGATAACGGCCTTCGTTGAGGGGTTCTACAATTTCAAGAAGCCCGAGCTTGAGTTCCTGCGACTGGTCTACTATCTTCTTGATCG
>JAJYOS010000244.1 GCA_021796055.1 Bacteroidota bacterium | reverse complement strand
GAGGCTCTACTTCAACTTCGTATCGAATTCTTACAAGGCTGTGGAATCTTCTAAGAAGGTTATCAATATCAGAAACGAGAAGAAGAAAGGGAAAATCATCAAATCGAATTCGGGGGCGTCTCTGATCGACATCGGCGATTCCGTAGCCTGTTTGGAATTCCATTCCAAGGCGAACGTCATCGGAGAAGATGTGCTCCAGTTGACTGATTATAGTTTGAGCAAGCTTGAAAGCGATTTCGACGCTCTGGTTATTTCCAACCAGGGGAAGTATTTCTCTGCTGGCGCCAATCTCATGCTGGTGCTTATGCTCGCTCAGGATGGTGAATTTGATGAGCTTGATCGCGCTGTGAGATTGTTCCAGTCCGTGAACATGCGGATCAAGTATGCGCCTAAACCGGTTGTCGTCGCCCCCTTCAATATGACTCTTGGTGGCGGGACGGAAATGGTGCTCCATGGGGCACGTGTCAGAGCTGCTGCAGAAACATATATCGGGTTGGTCGAAGTTGGGGTGGGCGTGATTCCCGCAGGCGGCGGCACGAAGGAGATGCTCGCGCGCAGTCTCAAGAGAGCTCCGAAGAGTCAGGATGCCGACCTTATGCCCTTTGCTCAGGAAGTTCTTGAGACTCTCGGAACTGCGAAAGTTGCGACGAGTGCGTCAGAAGCAGTCGAGCTTGGGTTTCTGAGATCGACGGATGGTATATCTATGAATCACCAATTCCTTCTCCATGATGCTAAGGTGACAGCTCTTTCTTTGGTTCGTGAAGGATATAAACCCCCGGTGAAAGATAAGATTGTTGCACTTGGTCAGCCTGTACTTTCAGCTTTAACGCTCGGATTATACCTGTGGAAAGAAGGGAAAAGAATTACGGAGTACGAGTTTCACATCGGGAAGAAGCTGGCGTATGTTATCACAGGTGGAGACTTCACGTCTGCCCAGGAGGTGGACGAAGAATACTTCCTGAGCCTCGAGCGCGAAGCGTTCCTGAGCCTGTGTGGTGAGCGCAAGACCCAAGAAAGGATGCAATATATGTTGAAGAATAATAAAGCTCTAAGGAATTGAAAAATGCATGATGCAGTCATAGTTACCTCAGTGAGAACGGCCGTCGGCAAAGCGAAGAAAGGTGCTCTGCGAGATTTCAGGCCCGACGAGATGGCCGCCGAAGTGATTAGGGCAGCGATTGAGCGCACGCCGAAACTTGATCCGGAAATGGTTGACGATGTCCTTCTGGGCTGTGCGATGCCGGAAGCCGAACAAGGGATGAACGTTGCCAGGGTTTCTGCGCTGCGTGCGGGCATGCCCGTTTCTGTGCCCGCAGCCACGGTAAACAGATTTTGTTCTTCCGGTTTGCAGACAATCGCAATGGCTTCCGAAAGGATAATGGCAGGCTTTGCCGAGATCATCATTGCCGGAGGTACCGAGACAATGAGCCTCGTGCCGATGGGCGGCTTCAAGGTCGTCCCCAACCCGAGCTTGATCGACAACCGTCCGGAAACGTATTTGAGTATGGGATTGACCGCTGAGCGAGTGGCAGAACAATACAATATCTCGCGTCAGGATCAAGACAAGTTTTCGCTGCGAAGTCATGAAAGGGCGGTCTCCGCAATTAAGAACGGGAAATTTGTGGACGAAATCGTTCCCCTGAAAGTAAAACGCAAATTTGGCAGGAATGGCAAGTCGGCGCAGGAGGAAATCACCTTTAAGGTGGATGAAGGTCCTCGCGAGGACACGACACTCGAAAGGCTATCTTTGCTGAAGCCTGCGTTCATGGAGGGCGGAACTGTAACGGCGGGCAATTCGTCTCAGATGAGCGACGGCGCGGCTGCCTCGGTAGTGATGAGCGCCGAAATGGCGAACACGCTCGGATTGAAACCGCTGGCGAAGTTCGTTTCGTTTGCGGTTGCGGGAGTTCCGCCTGAAGTAATGGGTATCGGGCCGGTGAAGGCGATACCCAAGGCTCTTAAACTTGCCGGGCTTGAGCTTGATGATATTGATATCGTCGAGTTGAACGAGGCGTTCGCTTCGCAGGCTCTGGCGGTGGTACGCGAACTTGGGATGGATGAAGAAAAGGTAAATGTAAACGGCGGGGCCATTGCTCTTGGCCATCCGTTGGGCTGTACTGGAGCCAAACTGACCGCTTCTTTGCTTCATGAGATGAAGCGAAGGAAAGCAAGGCTTGGTATGGTGACGATGTGTATCGGCGGAGGCATGGGCGCAGCCGGCATTTTCGAAAATCTGGATTGAGGCAGGAATTCCAGTTAGGACAACTTAAACATTCACAGAACTGACGAATCGATTTGGGAAACGAAGGGAGTCAAGCATGAAGGCGGGTTCAAATCAAAGTCTGAGTTACAAGAAGGGTGGCAGTTTTCTTATCGAAGACACGAAGCCCGATGAAGTATTTACTCCTGAAGATTTCACTGAGCAACACAAGATGATCGCCGATACTACGAGGGATTTCGTAGACAACGAGGTGATGCCAAACGTCGACAAGCTCGAAGAGCTTAACTATGATCTTTCTGTTAAACTCCTTCGCAAGGCGGGCGAAATCGGACTTCTCTCAGTTGATATACCTGAAGAATACGGCGGGCTCGAATTGGACAAGACAAGCTCTATGCTGGTTGCCGAGAATCTCGGTAAGACCGGAGCTTTCGCGGTGAGCCACGGTGCGCATACCGGAATCGGCACTTTGCCGATCGTGTACTTCGGCACGGAAGAACAGAAGAAGAAATACTTGCCGAAATTTGCGACTGCAGAATTGATCTCTTCTTACTCGCTGTCGGAGCCGGGATCAGGTAGCGATGCGCTTTCCGCAAAGACTACCGCGACGCCTGCTGCGGACGGCAAGTCGTTCGTTCTTAATGGATCAAAAATGTGGTTGTCAAATGCAGGCTTTGCCGACGTCTATATCACTTTCGCACAGGTCGGCGGAGATAAGTTTACATCTTTCATCCTGGAAAAAGGCTACAAGGGGATTTCCCTCGGCAAAGAAGAGAAGAAGATGGGGATCAAAGGATCATCCACCCGGGCATTGAACCTTGACAATGTCGAGGTCCCTGCAGAAAACATTGTCGGAGAAGTTGGGAAAGGGCACCGAGTTGCTCTCAACATTTTAAATATCGGAAGGTTCAAGCTTGGTGCCGGTGTAATCGGCGGTGCCAAAGCAATAATAACTGAATCGGTGAAATACGCAAAGACCCGCAAGCAATTCCGGGTCCCAATTAGCTCATTTGGGATTATCAAACATAAACTGGGAGAGATGGCGATTAGGACCTTTGCCGGCGAGTCCATGGTATACCGTACTGCCGGGCTGATAGATTCAATTTTGGGAAATCTTGACAAGGGAGCTCCGGATGCAGGCATGATGGCATTGAAGGGGATAGAGGAATACGCTGTCGAATGCAGCATAATCAAAGTTTATGCTTCCGAGATTCTAAACTACGTCGCGGATGAAGGCGTCCAGATTTTCGGGGGATATGGTTATACGGAAGAGTATCCAGTTGCGAGGCCTTACCGCGACTCCCGGATCAACAGGATATTCGAAGGCACGAACGAAATAAACAGGCTGCTTATTCCGTCAATGCTGATAAGGCGGGCGATGAAGGGTGAACTTCCTTTGATGGCCGCCGCTCAGAAGCTTATGGATGAAGTGGTTTCGTTCTCTGCCGGTGAATCGTCAATCGAAGGACCGCTTTCCGAGGAGCTCAATCTTGCATCGAATGGAAAGAAAATAGGCCTGATGGTTGCCGGAGCGGCTTTCCAGAAATACATGGACAAACTGGAACACGAGCAGGAGGTAATATGGCACATCAGCGATATAGCCATGGAAGCTTACGCGATGGAGAGTATCCTTCTTCGCGTTCGGAAAATGTATGAGCGGAACGGAAAAGATGTGAACTTGTATGGCGACATGTCACAAGCGTTCGTCTATGATGCAATAGAAAGAATTGAAAGCCATGCAAAAGCCGCTTTGGCGATAATTGCGGAGGGTGATGTTTTGCGAACTTACCTTACTGCGATTCGCAGGCTGTTGAAATACACACCCATCAATTCAGCTTACATCCGTAGGGCCGTCGCTGATAAACTGGCTGATGCCGACCGGTATGATCTGTGATCATAAACTCGTAACTGTCTGAGACTGCTTGTCGGGCTACTCTGTAGGGATTGTAGGGGATACTATAAGTGTAAGAAAGGATGCAGCGAGTCCTTCAGTTGACCATAATCCATTTCTGTCATGCCGTATATGTTATGGTCGAGGAATCTGTTTTTGATTCTTTCGTTTTCTCTGAGGACCCCTTCAATCTTGAAGCCGAGCTTTCTGATTACACCGTTGCTTGCGTCATTGTCGGTGGCTGCCTGTATGAAAATTCGGTGCAGTCTTAAATTGTCGAACAGGTAAGTCAGTAGGATAGCGGTGGCCTCCGACGCAAAATTCTGCCTGACAGACTCTTTCTTTATCCAGTAACCTATGCTTGTGCGCTGATTTGTCCAGTCGATCTGGCCAGTGCTTACCATTCCCACGACTTCATCCTCTGCCTTTATAGAAAGATGGATAGCAGCCCTTATTTGCATATCATATATCCATTGCTCAATAATGTGTCTTTCATCCTCGAGACTCTGAATAAAGTCGACCCACGGCAACCACTTCTCCAGGTGTTCGCGGGAGTCTCGGATTATGGCGTAAAGCTTATTCACGTCACCGATCTTAATTGCCTGTAAGGTGACTCGTCGTCCATGAAGTTCCAGATTGTTGAAATCGTCCATCATGCAACTAAGATATGGCTTAATTGAACTTTTCACAAATCCGGTGAATTGAAACTTCCAGCGAGCGTAATTCGCCATATGAGAACGAAATGTGATCCGCGATACCCACCTGGTTGCACAGTGACGCGGCGGCATTTATATTCCTTCAATGATATTTTTGCTTATAAGTTGAGGGAGATAGCGCCGTGCTTTATAAGTATGTTTCGATAGGCTACACCGCAACAAACCTCCTCCTTGCGCTGATCATCTATTTGAAGGGGGCAAAAACCACAATTGTCCGGTTCTACGCGTTCCTTGTGATTTCCTTGGTTGCATTCGGGAGTTGCGGGTTTCTGGCCACGACGCATCTATCATCCGACGTCGGCGCTCTCGTAACAGCAATTGCTGCATTTCTTTTCGCTCTTTTCCCGTTCTTCTTCCTTCATTTTATGATTGTGATGGTTCGACGCGAGGAGCTTCTCCGCTCGCCGGTGACGCTCACCTTTGTTTATTTTGGCGGGTTGTTCAGTTATACATTTGAACTTCTCGGTATGCTGCCGAAGCCGGTGGTCGTGGGAGCAGGGCTATCCATGATGGGTTATCTCTTCTTTGTAACCTGGATGTCTGTTGTGTTCAGTATCGGCATTGCTTTGCTCTTCACTTTCCTCAGGGGATTTTCAGACAAGGGTCAGAAATCAAACCTGCTGATTGGCGGTTTTGCACTTTTGCTCCTCCTGTTTCCTGGGCCGTTCACCGAATCAATTTTTGTTGCTTTCTTTCCGAAAACTCTTGGGATCTATTTTGTGTCGTCGCTCCTTTCTCTTGTGATCGCGCTTTACTTCGTGTTCAGGCACAAGATTATCGTAAACACGATTTATGATGCCATGAAATCGGCAGTCACATTCATGGGAGATGTGCTGTTCCGGACGGACGATATACTGAATATTCAGCTTGTGCGAGGCGGTGCGGCAGCACTTCTGGGTTACAACGAAAACGAGATGGTCGGGAAGAGTCTTCTCGATCTTACTCCGCAGCCAGATCTCATACGGATGCACCGGGATAGGGTCCTCGATGGAAAAGAGGAGCAAGCGGTGATTGATCTGGACTTGCTGTCCAAGCGCGGTTTGAGCGTTCCAGTAAATCTATCGTTGTCTGCGGTCGTAGAGACCGGCCAGGTCATCGGCTTTGTAGGCGTCGGTAGGGATATGACTGAGAGAAGGCGCTCGGAGATGCTGCAGGCAGCACTGTACAGACTCGGTGAGATAACTCGCACGACTGAAAATCTCAGAGAGTTTTCAAAAGAAACTTACGACATCATCTATCACTTGATTCCTACAAACAATTTCTACCTCGGTGTCCGTGATGCAATGACAGGAGAACTGGTCTATCCTTTTTACACGAATGAGCTTTACAATCTTCCAGGCAAGCACCCGGGTATAGATGCATTCAATGAACAGGTAATGCTAAGCGGGAACCCATCGATTCTTACTATCAACGAGGCCAGGGAGCTCGGTGAGAGAGAGGAACAGGTAGTAGGCCGCAAGATGCCGACCGATTGGATCGGAGTGCCTTTAAAGACCGGTTCAGGTACGATTGGTATCATCGGAATAGAGAACTATTCGCCGGTCACAAAGTTCGGAAACGAAGAGGAAAATATTTTGTCTCTTCTGTCCGGACAGATCGCGGCAGCAATAGAGAGAAAACAATCGGATGAAAAGATACTGGAACAGGCAGCTCTTCTTAATAAGACCCAGGATGCGGTGATCCTGGAAGCGATAGACGGCACGATAATGTTTTGGAACCAGGCTGCGTACAAAATATTCGGCTGGACCAGTGAAGAAGCGTTGGGGAAAAAGCTCTCCGACTTGTACCGGAATTTGTCTTTCTTCCCTCTGTCTTTTGCCCGGGAATCAGTGTTGAAGGAGGGAGAGTGGTCGGGGGAAGTCGTCAGATCGAATCGAGCGGGAGCCGAAGTCGTCCTTGATTGCAGATGGAAGCTTCTCTACGATGGCGACGGAAATCCGAAATCCATTATGCAGGTGTGTACGGATGTAACGGAGAAGAAGAAACTCGAGGCTCAATTTATGCGAGCCCAGCGCCTGGAAAGCATAGGAACATTGGCAGGCGGAATAGCCCACGACCTGAATAACGTTCTCTCTCCGATTATGATGGCAGTGAGGACTCTTAAACTGAAGCTGACCGACGAGGATAGTGAGAAGATCCTTCAAGCTCTTGAGTCGAGCGCAAAGCGCGGCGCCGACATGGTC
Organism: Bacteroidota bacterium; assembly: GCA_021796055.1. The sequence goes on along the minus strand of JAJYOS010000244.1, from coordinate 1,397 downwards.
AGACAAGTTCTGATGTTCGGACGCGGGGCCCAAGGCGACCGTTTGGTGTTACAACCGAGACATGTCATTAGGGAGATCGTGAACATCGCTACGGAAACTTTCCAGAAGTCGATCCTGATTCAGCAGTCGGTGCCGAAGGACTTGTGGACCGTTATGGGAGATGCTACACAGATACATCAGGTCTTACTAAACTTGTGTGTCAACGCCAGAGATGCGATGCCGGATGGTGGTGTCCTGGAAGTCACTGCTGACAATGTGGTGCTAAACGAAGATCTTGCGAAGATAAACATAGACGCGAAAAAGGGGAAGTACGTCGTAATCACGGTAAAAGACTCAGGGAGAGGGATACCGCCAAATCTTCTTGACAAGATATTTGAACCCTTCTTCACTACGAAGGAGATCGGCAAGGGAACAGGACTTGGACTTTCTACTGCCCTGGCATTGGTTAAAGGCCACGGCGGATTTCTCAATGTGTACAGTGAGATTAACAGGGGATCCTCATTCAAGGTTTTCTTGCCCGCGACCGACCTTGTCGAACCCGGTACGCCGATAGAGTTCGATATGGATCGATTCGTCGGACACGGAGAACTCATTTTGGTCGTGGATGATGAATCTTCTATACGTGAAATAGCCAGAGCGACATTGGAAGCTTACGGTTATAAAGTGGTTGTTGCCAGAGATGGCGCCGAGGCGATCGCTGTGTTTGCTAAGAACATGGGGAAGATTAAACTCGTGATTATAGATAACATGATGCCGGTCCTCGATGGCAAATCGGCTATACCTGCGCTCCGCCGTATGGAAACCGCTGCTAAGATAATCGCGACCAGCGGTTTTCAACAGGAAGCAACGGGTATAATTCCGGACCAAATCGACGGATTTCTCGGCAAGCCGTTCACGGGCGAAATGCTACTGACGACGGTCCATGAAATCCTGAACGACCAAGACTGAGTAAGTCAGTACCGCAATAGCGATTGGAAAAAGTCGGTGACTCTTGCTCGCCTGCGTTTACGAGAGGACCTTTCCTATAGCGCGTTGCAGCACTTTCTTTTGGAAACAAAGAACGATGCCTGAGATCGGACAGGGTCGGTAAGGCCTGGCCAACAAATCTCTGACCTCAGTACTCCCGGCAACCTTGACGACCCTCTTAATTACATGCCGGACGGGTCAAAAGCCCTACGCCAGCAGACCGAGGAGGTCGTTGGACAGGCGCACGGGAAGGATCTCATCTGCAATCTGACCAGTAGCAATGATTCATGTTTCCCCACCATTTCAAGCCTTTCGGTTGCGCAATAGACTATCCCAAAAGCTGGTAGTGGCTCAATTTCAATTCACACGTCACCCCGAACCCTGGACTGATACGCTCCAGGTCAGGCTTGTTTCGGGGTCTAAAACCAGAT
>JAJYOS010000243.1 GCA_021796055.1 Bacteroidota bacterium | reverse complement strand
ATGTGCCCAGTCGGCGCGCTTACGAACCGTGAATACAGGTTCAAGTCAAGGGTTTGGGAAACTTCCTCGACTGAAGCGGTCTGTACCGGCTGCGCGCGCGGCTGCAACACGAACGTCTGGGTGAGAAACAACGAGATACTCAGACTCACGCCGCGCAACAACCCGGAAGTTAACAACTACTGGATTTGTGACAACGGCAGGTTGAATTCCTTCAAGCACGTGAATTCGGCGGAACGCATCAACTCACCGATGATACGGAAGGATGGAACCCTTCAGGATGTCGGTTGGGACGAGGCGCTTGCTCATGCCGCGGACGCGTTGAAGCCTTTCTCGAAGGACGAGGTCGCTGTGCTCGGTTCAGCATATTCATCGGTCGAGGACAACTACGTTCTTCAGAAGTTCGCGAAACAGGTCCTCGGGACGGCGAACATCGATTTCCTCAAGCACGAGGTTGCCGGGGATGAGGATAACCTCCTTATTCGAGCCGACAAGTCTCCAAACGCTTTCGGAGCCCGCGAAGTAGGCGTCGCTTCGCCAAAGAATGTTGATGCGAGTCGGATTTTTGAACTGATCGGCGCCGGCAAGATTAAGGCGCTCTACGTCATGGATGATGACGCGGCGATTTCCAAGGAGATCGAGGATCTTCTCGCGAAATTAGATCTGCTAATCGTCAATAGCTGGGTCAGCAGCAAAACGACTCAACTTGCGGACGTTGTTTTTCCGAGCGCCACTTTTGCCGAAAAGTACGGCACGTACGTTAACTTCCTCGGCCGTGTGCAGCTATCGAAGCCAGCAGTATCGACGCTTGAGCAGGAGAGAGTCCCTGGACGTTTCAACATGAGCAGGCTCGACAACTTCGGAAGCGCCTTTGACCAATGGAACAAGGGGCCGCGGCGGAACGTGAGGTCGTCATGGGAAATAATCTCGGCGATCGGCAATCTACTTGGCGGCAAGATGCGTTACCAGTCGGCGCAGAAAGTGTTTGATGAAGTAGCCCAATCTATACCTGCATTCAAAGGCCTTTCTTATGCGAAACTCGGCGAGCGCGGCGCGTTGTTGGTCGAGGGAGCCCTGGGAAAGAAATCGAAACAAGAAGCGCTCGCCAGATAACTCCGGCCGGTGATTCTAATAGGTGGCCGGACCTTTCCTGGCCAAAAAATTATTAAATACTAGTTTATCGGTCCCGATTGCTTCGTACCGTCGGAGACCGTATTAAAAAGAAGAGCTGAAGACGAATGATATTACTCGTACCCCTGATAAAGGTTATCGTGGTTGTCCTGATAGTCCTCGGGATTGTCTCGTACCTCGTCCTGGCTGAGCGCAAGATCAGCGCTTACATGCAGGACAGAATAGGCCCTAATCGCGTCGGACCGAAAGGACTTTTTCAGCCGTTCGCTGACATCATCAAGCTGGTTTTGAAAGAAATGATCGTACCTGAGAATGCGAACGGATTCATACACGCACTCGCGCCCATGATTTCCATAACAGTTGCTGTGGGAGCGCTGGCCGTAATCCCCTTCGGAAATTACATAGTGATCGGCGGTCAGAAAATCAGCCTGATGGTGGCGAATGTCAACATCGGCGTGCTGTACATACTGGCCATGTCGTCCCTAGGTGTTTATGGCATTACGCTCAGCGGCTGGTCTTCGAATAACAAATACTCGCTGCTCGGCGGTCTTCGTTCCTCTGCGCAGATGATCAGCTATGAGCTGTCGCTGGGGCTGAGCCTTGTCGGAGTTTTAATGATCGACGGAACGCTCCAGCTTGACAAGATTACGATGGCGCAGAGCGCTGGCCTGTGGAACATAGTATATCAACCACTCGGTTTTCTCATCTTCGTTACCGCGGCTTTCGCCGAAACGAACCGCCTGCCCTTCGACCTTCCTGAAGCGGAGCCGGAACTTGTCGGCGGTTATCATACCGAGTACAGCGGAATGCGATGGGGGCTCTTCTTTCTGTCTGAGTATACGAACATGATCGTTTCGAGCGCTCTCATGGTGGCGCTCTATTTTGGCGGATGGTCTTTGCCTTTCATCAACTACGCCGCGATGGCGCCGAACCTTGCCGCGCTCCTTCAGGTAATAACCTTCTTCGCAAAAATTGGTGTACTGATATTCATATTCATGTGGGTCCGTTGGACTCTGCCACGTTTCAGGTATGATCAATTGATGAACGTGGGTTGGAAAATCATGCTTCCGCTCGCGATTCTGAATTTGCTCGGAACCGGTGCAGTGCTCCTGTTAGTTAAGTAATATGAGGTGACAAATGACGAATAATGGCAATGGAAGAAAGGGACCCCAACTAACTCTCTGGGAGAAATTGTATTTTCCCGAGATTATTCATGGGATGTCCATAACATTAAAAGCTCTTTTCAGACCGAAGTTCACTCGCCAGTATCCGGAAGAGCGCTGGGTTCCGCCTCCCGTGTTTCGCGGAAGGCCCGTGCTCGTCGTGGAAGATGAAACTAACGTCGAACGCTGTGTCGCTTGTGGACTCTGCGCGAGGGTGTGTCCTTCACTCGCCATTCAGGTGCAGGCGGCCGAGACCGAGCTCGATAAGGAAAGATACCCCGAACTCTTTGAGATAAATATGTTGAGATGCATCTTCTGCGGCTTCTGCGAAGAGGTCTGTCCGGAAGAAGCGATCATAATGAGCAAGGATTATGAGATGACGTTCAGCAATTCGAAGGATGCCATCTTCGGCAAGGACAGGCTCCTGACTCCGGCTTCTCAGCTTAAAGACAGATTGGAATTCCTGAAACAGTATCGCTGATCTCTTATCCGAGCGGTGATCAGCGCCGGCAAATGGAAAGCTTTTTGGCTTACCGATTGACAGCCCGCTCCCGTCCCGCGCCGGCATGGTTTGGCTGTCTTCGCAGCCGGCTTTCGAGCCACGCGGCTAAAGTATTTGAAGGAGAGCCTAATGAAATCTCACACTGAATATCTCTGGTTTAACACGAAGAACAGGAAGGAACTTGTCAATATCACCGGCGACGTCGAGAAGAATGTTAAAGCCAGTGGTGTTCAGGAAGGATTTTGTCTTGTCAGCGCAATGCATATAACAAGCGGCATCTGGGTGAACGATGAAGAGCAGGGCTTGAAGGAAGATATTATGGAACTCCTCGAGACTCTGGCCCCATTCAAACCCGAGTACCGGCATCATCGTACCGGCGAAGACAACGCTGACGCTCATTTGAAGAGAACGCTCATGCACCACCAGGTAATCCTGCCGATCACCAAAGGAAGGCTTGATCTTGGCCCGTGGGAGCAGGTTTTCTACGCGGAATTTGACGGCCAGAGAAGGAAGAGGGTCGTTGTCAAGATTATTGGTGAGTAAATGCCCGCGTTTTCTTAAATTGATTTAGAGATACCAAGAATAAAACGAAGAAGAACGAATTCTACCTTAGCAGTGCTTCCGAAGTACATCTCAAAATACTCGCCGCTCGCGATTGGAGGAAATTCGTTCTCCTGCATTCCATGCCCTAAAGTCGCCCCTTTTTATCAAAATCTGTCGCATCCTGTCCTACACAATTATCAAGGTAATCTTTCATCGATTTTATCCGATATTAGATTAGATTGTATTGTCGAGTCGAAGGCTGGAGCCGATTATTTTGTCCTTTAATCAGGAGACCCGATAATTAAAATGCATCGTTCGACGAGTGAATCGGTAAGGCGAATGGCCCTCGTCTCGTTGGCTTCTATTGCACTGCCGATCTTTCTTGTTTTGGTTTTTGTGTCAATCGGATATTCTCAGGCCGCGGGAAATGATGCCGCCGCTTCGGACGGCCCACGGTTTAAAGCCCAAGGGCAACTGGTGTTTCTAAAACACAGCTCCGGAGCGATGATCAAGATGATTACAATCCAAATCGCCGACAACAACGCGGAGCGTGCGGAAGGTCTCATGTGGCGAAAGTACATGCCGGAGAACGAAGGCATGCTATTCATTTTCGGAGATCAGGAACTTCTCACATTCTGGATGAAGAATACTTATATCCCACTCGACATGGTTTTCGCGAACAAAGAGGGCAAGATAGTTAGAATCTACCCGGATGCTGCGCCCCTCAGTGAGGCTTCGATCTCTTCCAACAGGCCTGCGAAATATGTAGTTGAACTGAACGCGGGCTTCTGCGCGAAATACGATATTAACGTCGGCGACAAGATTGAATTCGAAAGATAACGTGCTTTCTAGCAGAGTGTTAACGGCTGAACTAAAAGTTGGCGATGAAACCGCATCGGCCCCAGCGCCTGGCATGGCGCTACCGGGGACGGCGGTGTCCGGGCACGCCGGCGAATCTCATGATTACAGTCATGAAGTCCAGCATGAAAATCCAAAGAGGAAGGTATAATGCCGAGAATATATTTCTATTCTAAATCCGACCTGACGTATAAGAAAGTGGCTCACGGAAAGATATGGGGGGTTGTCATTTCGGTCGTGGTGGTGTCCTCGGTCCTGACGATGTTGTCGGGATATCTCGGGATAGATCCATTTGGACTTAAAGTTCTTCGCCTGGAAACGGTGGTAAGCGAAAATGCGTCTCTGAAAGCCCGTCTTACCTCGCTTAACACGAAACTAGAAGGGTTCCAAAAAGATATGTCGGTCCTGGGAAGGAGCGACAATTTGATCAGGACGTCGGTTGACCTTCCAATTCTTTCAAGCGGTGTCAGGAAAGTATCCATCGGCGGCGTCGCGATGAACACCGATTATGGTATACCGCAGAACGCAGGCAACCTTATAGCCAAAGCAACTCAAAGACTGGCCATGCTGAACAGGGAAGCGCGGTTGCAGCAAGACAGTTACGCGGATGTTCTCAAGAAATTCAAAAGCGATAAGAAGCTTTTCAGGCACATACCTGCCATCGAGCCGATCAGGGGAGGCATAATATCCAGCCCATTTGGAATGAGGTTCCATCCGATTCTCCGCATAATGCTGATGCACGAAGGCATCGACATCGAAGCTCCCGTCGGGACCCCGGTTCATGTCACTGGCAACGGTGTGGTGACTTACGCAGGGCTCCGGGGAGGCTACGGAAACGTCATCGAAGTCGACAACGGTTTCGGCTACGAGACTCTCTACGCGCATCTCTCTAAGTTCCTCGTGAAGGTAGGACAGAAAGTCACAAGAGGTCAGGTGATCGGGCTGAGCGGAGATACCGGTCTTTCCACCGGTCCCCATCTCCACTACGGCGTCATGAGGGACGGAGTCTTCGTCAATCCGCAGGACTACTATTTCCAGGGACCTCAATACGAGTCGAAAAAACTCTACAATATGCTCGCGCAGAAATAGCAGACACAAGTCGGAGCCGCATTTCCAAGAGGTATGAATTCTCAAGTCGGCCCCTTTGCCTCAGTTGTATCTAATCTCCCTGTAATTCTCCTGAAGTTTGGTGTGAGACGAGCGTCCATGCCATCATGTGACATTTGAAGTCATAGAACAATGAGTGCACGCGGATGGTCTGGATCGTGAGAGTGCCGTTTATCTTTGTTTCGATCATTATCTAAGTCTTCACTGAGTTTAGTCTGAGGGCGGACCTGCATGGTGCTACGGGGTGGAGCGTTGATGCTCGATCGCGACTCATCCTCATGGCCAAGTGAGCAGGTGGGGCTGGTAAGACTCGTCGGCGGTCTGCTCTCCGATCTTATCTTTACGTCATCTCTTTCATTGCATGATGGAATTGTAATCCCATGAAACTAAATTGAATGGAGAGGTGCGTGAAGATTAAGGAAATCGTGACTGAGATATTTTCGATGACCAAATGAAAAATCCCATCGGGACATCTATGGCTCAAAAGGATGTCAAGACGCGAGATTCGGCGGATGCGGCTCTCTCGGGGACGTCGCAGAAAGGAATGGTCGCACGGCTGATTCCGTTCCTCGGTCCGGCTTTTATCGCCAGCGTGGCCTATGTTGACCCCGGCAATTTTGCCACCAACATACAGAGCGGCTCGGCTTTCGGCTACACTCTTCTCTGGGTGATACTAGCGAGCAACCTGATGGCAATGCTGTTGCAAACACTTTCCGCGAAGCTGGGCATCGCGACGGGAAACAATCTTGCGGAGCATTGCCGCAACGAGTTCAGCAAGCCGGTAGTCTATACGATGTGGGTGTTGATGGAAATCGTCGCGATGGCGACTGACCTTGCCGAGTTTCTCGGCGCCGCGATCGGTTTCAATCTCCTCTTGGGAGTCCCGCTGATCGTTGGAGGAGTGTTGACCGCAGTGTGTACTTTCCTTATTCTCGGCCTGGAACGCTACGGGTTTCGCCCGCTGGAGTTGGCCATCACCGTCCTTGTCAGCGTAATCGCAGTCAGCTATCTCATAGAGACCGTGCTGGACAAGCCGCATATCGGTGTCCTGATGTATCATAGCGTCGTCCCGCAATTCTCAGGACCTGAAAGCGTGCTCCTCGCGGCGGGTATTCTCGGAGCCACTGTGATGCCGCACGCGATATTTCTTCATTCAGCTCTGACTCAGGAACGTATCGTGGTCAGGGAGCCGGGGAAACTTCGTAAACTGTTCAGGTACGAAGTCCTCGACGTCACGATAGCGATGGGAATCGCAAGCCTGGTTAACATGGCTATGCTTGTGATGGCGGCTGCCACTTTTTTTAAACAAGGACTTACGAATATTGGCACGATCGAGGATGCCTATATGACTCTTCGTCCGCTTCTTGGAAACGCCGCCGGATGGATTTTCGCCATTTCCCTCCTCGCTTCCGGACTATCCTCATCTACGGTAGGCACTAGTGCGGGGCAGGTTATGATGCAGGGGTTCCTCAGAAGGCGCATCCCTGTTTGGATAAGGAGGGCAGTTACAATGATACCTTCGATGATTGTCATCGCCGTCGGCCTGGATCCGACGCGGACCCTTGTCATCAGTCAGGTAATACTCAGTTTCGGACTCCCATTTGCAATCATACCCCTGATCATATTTACAAGTAAGAAGAGGTTGATGGGGGTACTAGTCAACAGAAGGTTGACGACGACTGTCGCTGTGTTCGTGGCAGGATTAATTGTCGTTCTGAATGTTTACTTAATCTATCAGGTGTTCCTTGGATAACTCACAAATACAATCGATACTCGTGCCGCTGGACGGATCGTCTCTCGCGGAATCCGTCCTTCCGGCAACGGCGATGCTCGCGAGGAAGATCGGCGGTACGGTCAAATTGTTCCACGTTATCGAGCGGGACGCGCCTGAAAAGGTCCATGGCCAGACCCACCTCACCAGGCCTGATGAGGCAGAGAAATATCTCGCCTCAGTTTCTGCCACCAACTTATTTGATGGAGTCACAGTCACGACGCACGTCCATGAGACGGGCGTCAGAGACGTATCACAAAGCATCTCCGATCATTCCGAGGAGCTGAAAGTCGATCTCATCGTGATGTGCACGCATGGAAGCAGCGGGCTGAAAAATCTTCTCGTCGGATCGATAGCTCAGCAAGTGATATCTCTGAGCGGTACTCCTGTCATGCTGGTGAACCCGTCGATGAAGAAGTCTGGTCGGGTCTTCAACTTCGACAACTTCCTCATTCCACTAAACGGTGATCCGGATCATGAGCACGGTTTAAGATTTGCATCGGGGCTGGCATTGCTCTGCAAGGCGAAGGTGCGACTTCTTTTCGCTGTCCCTCGCTTCGGGACAATGTCCGGCGAACTGACGATAGTGAACCGCTACCTCCCCGGTACGACGTCCCGAATGATGGACATGCTGGTCCCGGAAGCAAGGGAATATTTGAGAGGCATCCAATCCCGACTGGCAGATTCCGGCTTGAACGTTTCATCCGGCATTTCGAGAAGCATCCCGGCAAAAGCCATCGTGAAGACAGCGAAAAGCGTGAAGTCAGATCTAATCGTTTTGGCCACTCACGGCAAGAGTGGAGCGAAGCCGTTCTGGGAAGGGAGCATCACGCCGCAGGTGATCAGGGCGGCAAAGGTGCCGGTATTGCTGGTACCAGTCAGGGAATGATCGAGGAGTTTAGAGAATTGCACCGACTGAAGTAAACGATTTTGGCGCTGGGCCGAGAATGGGCGCTGAAGAGGCTGGGATAGTATGTAATGTGTCCGCTTCTTCTGATAGAGAAGGGGTTTTTTGCAAATGTGGACCCTTCCAACGATAAGCGGGGAGAAATGAATTTCTTAGTGACGGACGCGTTAATTCTCTTAGCTGCAGGACGGTTCCTTGCGGTGGTTGTGTGTGCCAGAAAACCAGCCGGCAGATCTCACCTGCTCCATCAAAACCTTGCTTATTTTCGCTCCTGGGGCTATTTTTTTAATACAGATGCCGAGTAGGAAGCAAGAAACCGTGTTGGCGGGAATGGATCAAACTGCGAAACGAAAATCCAGCCATGTCGACCTAGTTTTGAACGAGAAGATCGATTATTTGAAATCCACCGGGTTTGAGAAGTACGAGTTC
>JAJYOS010000242.1 GCA_021796055.1 Bacteroidota bacterium | reverse complement strand
TGAAGGCGGGAAACAAACAGGCGGAGTTGGCATTCCAGGTCTTCACATACAGGATAAGAAAATACATCGGCGCCTATGCTGCCGTTATGGGCGGTGTGGACGCGATAGTCTTCACCGGCGGAATCGGAGAGAACAGCCCCGATGTCCGTGCGGAGAGTTGCAAGGGGCTCGAGTTCCTCGGCGTGAACGTTGAGCCGGAGAGAAACAATTCCGCGGAAAAAGAGAAACTGATCAGCGCCGATTCTTCGAAGGTCAAGGTGTTCGCTCTCCCGACCAACGAGGAGCTTGTTATTGCGCTCGACACGGCGAGAATAGTCGAGTCAGCCAGGCATACCACGTCGCGTCCCGCTCGGCCGGGGGACGGAATTTCTTCCGGAAAGGTGGAGCATGAAAAAGTTAATCCTGATCGTTAGCGCCGCGGCCATCGCCGCCGGAATAGCTTATATCGTCGTCAGAACGGTGGAAGAACTCCAGTTCGAAGAGGAAGAGGAATTGACGTCGGACGACGTCGCATCCCAGCTGCTCCAGCACGAATAGAGAAAAAATTGATTCCAAGGATAATAGGAGTAGTACATCTTCTTCCGCTTCCCGGTTCCCCGCGTTTTAACGGCTCGCTTGACGAAGTTCTCAGCCGTGCTGAGGCTGACTGCAGGGCATATCATGACGGCGGTGTGGAAGGTTTGATCGTCGAGAATTTCGGCGACAATCCGTTTTCGCCGGGAGTAGTTCAACCGGTCACCGTCGCATCAGTCACCAGGGCGGCGGTGGAACTGAAACAGGAGTTCCCGGAAATTCATTTCGGCATAAACGTCCTTCGCAACGACGCCGAATCGGCCCTGAGCATCGCGCACGTAGTCGGCGCGGAATTCATACGCGTCAACGTGCATGTCGGCGCTGTCGTTGCAGACCAGGGGATAATCAAGGGGAAGGCATACGAAACCCTGAGACTGAAGAAGAGTCTCAATTCTGAAGTAGCAATCATTGCCGACATCGACGTCAAGCATTCGGCTCAGATCGGAAACTACGACATAATGGTCCAGGCAGCGGACGCGCTCGAGAGGGGACTAGCCGATGCGATCGTGATCAGCGGCTCGCGAACCGGGCAGGCGGTAGACATGAAGCAGCTTCGCGAGCTCCGGAGAATTTTTCCCGGCGCAAAGATCGTGATAGGAAGCGGTGCGAACAGCCGCAACGTTAGAGAACTTTTCAAATATGCGGACTGTGTAATCGTCGGAACATCCGTTAAGACGGGAGGAAAGACTTCCAACCCTATAGATCCCAAGCGGCTCAGAGATTTCATGAAAGCGGCGAGAGCGTAACCCCGTCCCATGTCCAGGTAAAAAGAATCCCCCATCGTGACGGGACTCTTACGGAAGAATTAATCCTGGGCCGGCAAATCTATCACTTCATGAGAATCATCTTTGCGACGCGACTTTCTCCGGGTACTGTCAGCCGATAGAAGTAAACTCCCGAAGCCAGATTGGCACCGTTGAATTGAACCGAATACACGCCGCTGTTCTGGTAACTATTCACCAGCGTCTCGACTTCTCTCCCGAGCACATCATAGACCGCAGTTCGAACGATGGTTGTCCACGCGCTGCTCTTCCCGTACCTGAGTCCAGCAGCGATATTCTCGCCTTGCATTCCGGCGAGCGATCTGTCATATGGATCGTGAATAAGGGCGTCCTTCCCCTTGCTCTCCATCGCCCGGTGAAGTGCAACCCATTTCGCCGTATCCGATACGCGCGAGATCAACGGGTTGGCGGCTCCTGTAATGCCGTCATGCTCCATGTTTGTCTCCGCTTATAATGGTCTGTTCGTGCCTGCTCATCGGTTTGAGGCAAACGCAGTCTCTAATAACGAGTCGGGTCGTATTGTAGTTTCAATTATATCCCGGGCCTACCGGTGCTCGGGAAGGCAACATTCCCCGGCAACTGATTATATGTTTGACGAGCTAACGACAAGAAAAGATCTCGGACATGAATTACACGAGTACGCCCGATTTGTCGAATCCATGCTTTATCATATCGTATTCGTTTCATTCGTGATTCTGATTTTCACCGGCTTGTTTTGTGAAATATGTAAACTTCGCGAATCTTCTTGTCTATCCGTGCCATTCTGTTTATTTTGAAGACACATGGGAGCTTTCTTGCTGCCGTCATCCTTCGCTTGCGCCGAGGCATCGATAGCCGGCGGGGCAGATCCATTTGTAAGAGTCCTTGTATATCTGGTTGTTATTCTGGTTGCAGCCAAACTCGGTGCGGAATTGTTCGAGAGGATAGGACAACCCGCGGTACTTGGTGAGCTTGTCGCAGGAGTCATACTCGGCAATCTTGTCCTTGTGCATGGCAGCTGGAGTTTCTTCCAGCCTCTCCGCGCCGCCGTACTCACGGACCACGCGGCGATAGGGATCGACATTCTCGCAAAGATCGGTATAATCATACTTCTTTTCGAAGTCGGACTCGAGTCGAGCGTCAAGGAAATGAGACGCGTCGGCATCTCGTCGTTTCTCGTCGCCGTCATCGGCGTCGTACTCCCTTTCATTCTCGGCTATTTCGTGTCGGCGATCTTCATCACGAAAGTGCCTGCCGGAATCCTCGCCTTATCGCCCAATTTCAGCATTCAAAACATCCACATGTTTATCGGCGCAACTCTCTGCGCCACAAGCGTCGGCATAACGGCGCGGGTCTTCAAGGATATGGCAAGGATACAGACGCCCGAGGCCCGCATCGTCCTCGGCGCTGCTGTTATAGATGACGTCCTTGGACTGATCATACTCGCCATCGTTTCTGCCGTCGTCTCCTCCGCTGAAACCGGAAACGAGTTGTCCGTTCTCGAAATAGTGAAGTTGACCGTCATTGCGGTCGGTTTTCTCCTCGGTGCTTTGATCATCGGCATATATTTTATACCGAATTTGATGAAGGTCGCGGCAAAGTTCAGGACACAGGGACTCATGCTGATCACTTCTATTCTCATATGTTTCGGACTCTCCGCGCTGGCGAACGAGGCTGGACTGGCTTCGATTGTCGGAGCCTTCGCGGCCGGCCTGATTCTTGAGGAAATACATTTCAGGGAATTCGACGCCAAAGTCGGCATCAGAGATCTTATCCAGCCGATCTCAATCGTATTTGTTCCGATATTTTTTGTCCTGATGGGTATTCAGGTCCATTTGGAGAGCTTCTTCGTCCCATCCGTGATCGGGATCTCGGGCGGATTGATCGTTGCCGCCATGATCGGGAAACAGGCGTGCGGGTTGGTGGTGCGTGAGAAGAATATCGACCGCATCACCGTCGGCATCGGTATGATCCCGAGAGGAGAAGTCGGGCTGATATTTGCCAGTATCGGCAAGGCGCTTGGAGTCATCGACAATGATATTTTCTCCGCCGTCGTTATCATGGTGATCGTGACAGCGTTCGTTACACCTCCGCTGCTCAAGTGGTCGATTGCGCGGGCTGAGCGGAAAAGGGAGCCCGAAGCCTGAACTCGGAGGCCCGAATAACCCTCAAAACAATCTTCCATGAACGCGAAAGTTCTGTTATGAAAAAAGACGGCGTCTCGCCGGTTGTATTTTTACTTGTCGCCGCGTTGTTCCTGCTGCATGTTGCCGTCAATATTTGGGGACCTTACGGGTTTCACCGCGACGAATTCCTCTATATAGCCATGGGCGAACATTTCAGGCTCTTCGGAATGGATTTTCCTCCGCTCATTGGGCTCATCGCTGAAATTGAGCGGATGGTCCTCGGTAATTCAATCGCCGCCATCAGGTTTTTCCCCGCTATCGCTGCGGCGATACTTGTCTGGGTGTCGGCAGACATTGCCCGTCGTCTCGGCGGCGGCACTTTCGCTCAGATTCTCTCTGCGCTCCTCATGTTCTTCAGCCCGATTTTCCTTCGGCCCGGCTCGCTGTTCCAGCCCGTTGTTTTCGACCAGCTATGGTGGGCGCTCGGCTGCTGGGTCGTCGTGCGCTGGAAGGAGAGCGGCGACCCGCGCTGGTGGATCGCACTTGGAATTATCATGGGGATCGGCCTCTTCACGAAGTTCAGCATCTTTCTCTTCGGCTTCGGGGTTCTTGTCGGCTTGATCGCAACACATGACAGGCGCCTGCTGCTAACGCGCTGGCCCTGGATTGCCCTGGCGATTACGCTGCTCATCGGAAGTCCGTCGATAATCGGGCAGGTAACTCTTGGGTTCCCGTTCTTCGGCGTCATGGGCGATCTGCAGAGACAACAATTCACGCACGTTTCATGGCTCGATTTTGTGACCGGCCAGATTCTCATGCTCGGTGTAATCTCTTTTCTCGTGTCTGTAACCGGGATCGTAGTCCTCTTTGGATCTGGGCGTTTTAAGAATTTCAGGATACTTGCCTGGGTGTATGCCGGAGCGTTCGCTGTTTTATTCATGATGCACGGAAAGGCGTACTATCTTGGGCCAATCTACCCCGTGATGATTGCAGCCGGAGCTGTGATGACCGAGGTGGTGGGAAAAGCAAAATGGAGGATCGCTTTTCGTTCAGTGCTCCTTCTGCTTCTTTTTGCCGGAGGGATTGTATCTCTTCCGTTTGGTGTGCCGATCCTGCCGCCGCAAAAGATGGCAGGTTACGGCGCAGCTCTCGGAATGTCTGCCGCAAACACGACGAACACCGGAAGAGCCCTCAGGCTCCCGCAGGACTACGCCGACATGATCGGCTGGAACCAAAGAGTGGAGGCAATCGCTCGGGTCTACGATTCCCTCGATTCGGCCCAAAAGTCGCAGGCGGTCATCCTCGCATCAAATTACGGTGAGGCGGGCGCGATCGATTTCCTCGGTCCTCGATTAGGATTACCGCATTCGATCTGTTTCGAGGGGACATACTGGTTTTACGGCCCCGGAAAGAAAACCGGAGCGACGACGATCGCCATCGGTTTTGATTCGCTCGACCTCGTTAAGAACTGGCGGGTAATAAAGCCGGCCGCGCATATCGTGAACAAATGGACGGTTCCCGAAGAGCAGAATCTCACGATTTATCTTTGCGAAGACGAGATCAAAACTGCCCAGGAGATTTGGCCGTCTCTTGCGGACAAATATTAGGCTGCCTCATTTGCGGTATTGAACTGCCTTTGATGGACAGAGGTCGGCTTGAAAGCCAGGCGGTTGAAGTTAGGGTCCAACACTTGCGCGCGGAACAGACGGAAAAAGGAACGGATTCTCGCGGATTATTTACCAATAATGATTCGAGCCGTGGTGATCTTGTTTTGTTCTGTGTCATCCGTGTCCCGTTTTTCCGGTTCGAGATAGCCCACTCCCTCATTTGCGCGTTTCTTGATTAAAATGAGCCATCAGGTTATATTACCATGCTTTTTTCCACCGGAAGGGCACTGTATGTCGAATTCCGCGGAATTTTGTTATTTAATAATGTTGAACGAGGAATTCGAATGGCAGCCCTGAATCATTTGCATGGTCTGCCATGCGGCACTATACGAGAGATTATTGACGCATGAAGATAAATATTTCGAACCTCTCGGAAGGAGTTCACGAGTACGAGTTCGAGGAGAATCCTTCCAGTATCGAGCTGGATGAGCGTTTTTCGAGGCCGGTTGTTGCGAAGGTCGGTATTGAGAAACGAAGAAGACAGCTTTTTTTAACGGGACACATAAAGACTTTCGGCAAATTCGTCTGTGACCGCTGCCTCGATAATTTCGAAAAGGAAATCGAGGTCGATTACAGAATGACCTATGTGTACGATATGGAAGACGCAGGTGAGATTGACAGAGGTGAGATAACGGTGATTCATACGAGCACCAACGAGATTAACATCGCTGAGGATGTCCGGGAGTACATGCTTTTATCGGTTCCCCTCAAGCTCCTGTGCAAGGACGATTGCGCGGGGCTGTGCAGCACATGCGGTGCGAACCTGAACCAGGGAGCATGCGGCTGCCCGAAAGAAGACATTGACCCAAGATGGGAAAAACTGAAGAAGATTATCAATAAAAATTAGGATCAAGGAGCAGATATGCCAAATCCAAAACGAAGACACTCGAAATCCAGAGGAGCTAAGCGCCGCACGCACTACAAGGCGGTGGCCCCGACGATTTCGGAGTGTCCGCACTGCCACGAACCGAAGCTCCCGCACCGTGCTTGCCCCAACTGCGGTTATTACAGCGGACGAGTAACGTTTATCCCCAAAGGCGCATAGCCTGAATCGGAATTTCGAATCCTGAATTTCCAGTTCACGACTAAAGAATTCAGCATTTAGAATCTTTCAATGCGAATAGCACTTGATGCGATGGGCGGTGACGAGGCGCCGCTCAAGATCGTCGAAGGAGGACTGCAAGCTCTGAAAGAGTCCGGCAACCGGTTCGAGCTTGTGCTTGTCGGACGAAAGCAGGAAGTCGAGGGCGAAATCTCACGTCTGTCGGGCTCCGGTTTGAATTATTCCATCGTGGACGCGACTGAAGTGATTAAGATGGACGAGACTCCCAACACGGCACTCAAACAGAAACGCGACTCATCCATTGTTGTCGGCGCATACCTGCACAAGGAAAGAAAAGTCGATGCGTTCGTGAGCGCGGGTAACACCGGTGCATTCATGGCGGCATCGACGCTCATACTCGGCCGTGTGAAAGGTGTCGGGCGCCCGGCCGTAGGCACACCACTCCCGACAGTCACCGGGACATGCTTCCTGATAGACTCCGGTGCAAACTCCGACAGCCGTCCTCACCACATCGTCGAATTCGGCGTGATGGCTTCGATATTCGTGCGTGAGATCATGAAAAAGGAAGACCCGACCGTCGGCCTGCTCAACATTGGAGAAGAAGCTTCGAAGGGAAACGAACTCGCCCAGGCATCCTATCCACTCCTCGAAAAGAGCGGATTAAATTTCATCGGCAACATTGAAGGAAGGGACATCCTGGCGGGAAAAGCGGACGTTGTTCTCTGCGACGGATTCGTCGGCAACATCGTCCTGAAATTTGCGGAAAGCATACTCCCGACGTTGAGGAGCAGGTTCAAGCTCTTTGCCTCCGGCAATGTGCTGAGAATGGTCCAGGCAGGATTGATGGCGAAGACGCTGAAGAAAGTGCTGAAAGGCTTCAGCTACGAGGCTTACGGTGGGGCGCCGCTCCTCGGTGTCAACGGCGTGTCGATAATAGGTCACGGAAGTTCGTCTGTCCTCGCGGTGAAGAACATGGTTTTCCGCGCTGAAGAGATGGTGAACCACAACATCGGCAAACTCATCGAAAATTCAATTTCGAAAATCGAAGGTAAGGCTATATAGAGATGCCAAAGCGCGCAGTGATAACAGGCGTGGGTCATTATGTACCCGATGATAAGCTGACCAACGCTGACTTTGAGAAGATGGTCGATACGACCGACGAATGGATCAGGACGAGGACAGGTATCGTCGAGAGAAGGATCCTGAAAAATGGAGCTACGAGCGATCTCGCGGCCGGCGCCATAAAAGATCTGCTCAAGAAGAAGAAAATGTCGGCAGACGAGATCGACGTCATCATAGTCGCGACGGTTACCCCCGACATGTTTTTCCCCTCGACGGCATGTGTGATCCAGGAGAAGATAGGCGCAAAGAACGCATGGGGGTTCGATCTCTCGGCTGCCTGTTCCGGATTTCTGTTTGCGCTTGTAACCGGTGCGCAGTTCGTCAGCACCGGTGCCTACAAGAAAGTCATAGTGGTCGGCGCGGACAAAATGACCTCAATCACGGACTATACCGATCGCGCGAACTGCATTTTGTTCGGCGATGCGGGCGCGGCCGTTCTCCTCGAGGCGAGCGAAAACGAGGAATACGGCATACTCGACTACATTGTGCGTTGCGACGGTGCCGGCGGACCGTATCTGAACATGACCGGCGGCGGAAGCCTCAACCCGCCGACACACGAGACCGTCGACAGAAAGATGCACTACATCTATCAGGATGGCAAAGCTGTATTCAAAGTCGCAGTCGTCGGGATGGCCGACGTCTCTTATGAAATCATGCAGAAGAATAATCTGACCGGCAAGGACGTAGACTGGCTCGTGCCCCACCAGGCTAATAAGCGTATTATTGATGCCACGGCGAAGAGGATGGAACTCGACAGCTCTAAGGTCATGCTAAACATCGACAGGTACGGCAACACGACAGCTGCCACGATTCCCCTCTGCCTCTCGGAATATTTCTCCAGCGGGCAGCTCAAGAAGGGGCAGACTATCGTTTTGTCCGCCTTCGGTGCGGGATATACGTGGGGAGCAATTCTCGTCAAATGGGCGTTCGATAAACAGGAAAATGGAATCTAATATTGCTGCAAGAGAGGGACTCCAAATACTAAATCCGAAATTCTTGACAATGACCAGAACTCGAATGATAAAACCCGAAATGCTCCCGGACTTCCGGTATCGATCGAGAAGAGGGCATGCCGTTATGAGCTTTCGATTTTCGCTCGCCTCGAGG
>JAJYOS010000241.1 GCA_021796055.1 Bacteroidota bacterium | reverse complement strand
GTTCTCTTCGCCCCCGCATTCCATAGATTCCTCCACAAGTTTCATCTCGATTCAAAGAAATAACGGAGTGAATTTCTTGCCGGTTATGGCTCACTATCGATGAAATGGTGGTCACTATTCTTTATATTCCAACAGTAGAATTGATTCGTCAATAAGTGTTTCAAAGGAGGAGATTATAAATGAAGAGCGGTTTGAACAAATACAGTTCAGAATTGACTCAGAAGACGTCCCAACCGGCCTCGCGGGCGATGTTGTATGGCGTCGGATTAAAAGATAACGACATGGTGAAGCCACAGGTCGGGATCGCAAGCATGGGTTGGGAGGGAAACACATGCAATATGCACTTGAACGATCTCGCGAAAATCGTAAAGCAGGGTGTTCAGGAAGCCGGTTTGGTAGGGCTCATTTTCAACACTATCGGAGTGAGCGACGGCATATCAATGGGAACGGAGGGGATGAAATCTTCCCTCCCGTCGAGAGAGATCATCGCCGATTCGATAGAAGCGGTCATGCGCGCGCAGTGGTACGACGCGAACATTTCGCTTCCTGGCTGCGACAAGAACATGCCCGGCTCCGTCATAGCGATGGGGAGGTTGAACCGCCCGAGCCTGATGATCTACGGAGGGACAATAAGGGCCGGCCACCTCGGCGAGCGAAAGCTGGATATCGTTTCGGTTTTTGAATCGTACGGGGAATTCATCGCAGGCAATATAAAAGAATCTGAGATGAACGAAGTCGTTAAGCACGCGTGTCCCGGACCCGGCGCTTGCGGAGGAATGTACACGGCAAACACGATGGCCACGGCCATCGAGACCTTAGGCATGTCGTTGCCATACAGTTCCTCGCTCCCCGCCGACAGTGAGGCGAAAAAAAAAGAATGCCTAGCGGCGGGAAAAGCCGTCCTCGGCCTGCTCGAAAAGGATCTCAAGCCGCGCGACATCATGACGAAGCAGTCGTTCATCAACGCCATCACGATGGTGACCACCCTCGGCGGCTCGACAAACGCGGTGCTCCATCTTATTGCCATCGCAAAATCAGTCGCAGTTAAACTGACGATCAACGACTTTCAAGAAGTCAGCAACCGAGTGCCTTATATCGCTGAGCTAAAACCTAGCGGCAAGTTCGTGATGGAAGACGTCAACGACATCGGCGGCATACCCGCGGTGCAGAAGATGCTCCTGAAGGAAGGCTTCCTCGATGGGAACTGCATGACCGTGACCGGAAGGACGCTCGGAGAGAACATCGAGAAAGTTGCCGACCTAAAGGCCGGACAGAAGATCGTTCACCCCCTCTCGGATCCGATTAAGAAGACAGGCCACCTGCAGATCTTGTACGGCAACCTTGCGAAGGAAGGGGCCGTCGCGAAGATAACCGGCAAGGAAGGCCTACGCTTTTCGGGTCCCGCCAAGGCGTTCGATTCGGAAGAGGATACTCTAAAAGCACTTGAAGAGAAGAAGGTCTCACCGGGGGATGTGGTGGTAATAAGGTATGAAGGACCGAAAGGCGGACCCGGGATGCGCGAGATGCTGACAATCACATCAGCCATCATGGGCGCGGGACTCGGCAAGAGCGTCGCTCTTATTACTGACGGCAGATTCTCCGGCGGAACTCACGGCTTTGTCGTGGGTCACATAACACCCGAAGCCCAAACGGGAGGTGTACTCGCGGTAGTGCACGACGGAGACCGGATAACTATCGATGCCGAGAAAAACACGATCGTTCTCGAAGTGCCGGATGCAGAGATCGAGAAACGCCTGAAGGCCTGGAAGGAACCGCCCTACAGAGCGAAGAGCGGCATGCTTTACAAGTATATTAAGAATGTCTCGTCCGCTTCAGAAGGCTGCGTGACGGACGAAAATTGAAAAGGAAAAATGGAATTATGGTTTATTGGATTTGCCATTGTGGCTTGATCCTTTGATCCAGCAGAAAGCTTTGTTCCACGACAGAAGAGGCCGGGTGAGACCCGGCCTTTGTCTTTTCCGCCGGTTATGAATTTGAGACGGAAAGATCCTGCATGTTTTAGGATCGAAAGTGGAAATTTCACGTTCACGCCGGTTATATTGAGGCAAATGTCGGAGGCTTATCATGGAACTCAGTAAACTCCTTCATGAGCGGATGAACGAGATCATCTCAGAAGCGGAGGCGTCTCTTTCGCGGTCCCACCTTACTCACTATGAGAAAGAAGACGCGGAACATAACCGCCAGAAACTGAAAGCGCTTTACGTTCTTGCGGTCAGGGCGATCGCGGAGAAAAACCTCGGACCGATGCTCGCGTACGCGGAAACCGTCGCGCGAGAAAGATATGAGGCGAGCTTCGATCTTTCTGAAGTCCAGACCGCCTTCAACGTGCTCGAAGAAGCGGCATGGAGATTCGTCGTGAAAAATCTTCCCCCGGTCGAGTATGGTGAGGCTATAGGCATGATCAGCACGGTCCTTGGCGCTGGCAAAGACATGCTCGCCAGGACGTATGTTATGCTGGCCAGCAAATCTAAGGCGCCATCTTTCGACCTTCGCTCTATGTTTGCCGGAACTTACTGACCCGTTCCCGAACGACTGCCGGTACGCAAACTCTCACCTCCTATGCCTGTGACTGCGGGTGTCGCATCTGCGGTCGTCTGGCGTAATGGAATTTTCCCTCCTGCCGGATAAACTATCGGGGCGTCTTTTGTGTTAAATAACAAGACACCCAAACGATCGAAAGACAGACAATATGGCAACCGAAAAACAGAGGTTGGCAATCCTTGGAAGCGGTTTCGCGTCTCTGAGCCTCGTCAAAAGGATCGACCTTTCTCTATACAAAATCGCAATTATAAGTCCCCGAAATCATTTCCTCTTTACGCCTCTTCTCCCCAGCACCACGGTTGGGACGATAGAATTCCGCAGTATAATCGAACCGATAAGGACATCGAGAAACGAAATCAGGTACTATCAGGCGGAATGTATTTCGATAGATCCCGAGAAAAGTATCGCGAAGTGCGAGACCGTGCAGAGCAAGGAAGTCTTTGACCTGGAATACGATCATCTCGTGATCACGGTCGGAGCGGTGAATAACACATTTGGGATCCCGGGAGTTGAAAAGCATGCGTTGTTTCTTAAAGAGCTTCACGATGCACGGAAGATAAGAGGAAAGATAATAGAGAATTTTGAGCGAGCCGCCGTGCCCGGCACGCCCGACGAGGAGAAGAAGAGGCTTCTCCATTTCGTGGTGGTGGGTGGTGGGCCGACCGGCGTCGAGTTTGCCGCCGAGCTCAGCGACTTCATAAAAGACGACCTCGTGAAGTGGTATCCGAAACTCGCCCCTCACGCGACGATTACGCTGTTGGAAGCTGCGACTCAGATCCTCGGCACGTTCGACTCCAAGCTCTCCGAATACGCCATGAGAATTTTCCAGCGTCAGAACATCGTCATTAAGACCAACTCACCCGTGAAAGAAGTCCAGGAGAAAACCATCCTTCTCCATGACGGTACGACAATCCAGCACGGGCTCGTCGTTTGGTCGACGGGAATCGGGCCCACGAAACTTCTTCAGTCGCTACCTTTTCCGAAGAACCGCGCTTCCCGCCTCCTCACAGACGAGTTTCTCCGGGTGCCCGGCACGAAGAACATCTACGCGGCGGGAGACTGCGCGACATCGGAAGACGAGAACTATCCCGCAACCGCCCAGGTCGCGCAGCAGGAGGGAAAATATCTAGCGTACTCGTTCAATCGTACGGCGCTCGGGAAAGTGCCTGCGCCGTTCCGCTACAAGAACCTTGGAATGCTCGCGTACATCGGCGACCGGCGCGCGCTCGCGGATCTACCGAATGTTAAAGGGCGGGGCTTCGCGACTTTTCTTTTCTGGAGGTCTGCATACCTGACCCGGCTCGTAAGCATGAAGAACAAGATCCTCGTACTCTTCGATTGGATGAAGGCATCGATTTTCGGAAGAGACATAAGCAGTTTCTAACCAGCGGCGATTCCTAAACAGGGGACTTCCTGTTCGGATTTGAAGCCCTATGCATCGCCGAATCGCTAAGCGATAATGTCTTTGGAAGCCCGGTTCCCATTTAAGCACGACGTACTTTCGCCACATCTGCCCTCTAATTCGTACTGACGAGCATAAACTGGCTCAGTTCAGAGCAATCTTATGAGTCCTATTTCCCATTTCTTTAAATGCATTTATTCGCCGTCCCATTCCCGGTGTTTGATGAATCCGCTCTCTCTGAGAATCGTCCGGAGGGAATCTCTCAGCATCTCTTCGTCTTCGATCACGAGGATTCGCCTTCGTTCGGCGAGATCGAATTCCTGAAGCTCTACAGACACGTCATACGCTGTGCCCTGTACGTTCGTTTCTATCATCTGGTTCATCGCAACCCTAACATGCGGTCTAATATTTAGATAAATACATTTCAAGTGCCATGCTGGCAAGAAGAAGCGTTAAACTCTTCAAAAACGCAGGGGACGTTTTCAGTGTGTCCGCTTCTGATGCACTCGGTGTGCGGTTCCGATACATGACAACGCTCGACTTTCTCCGGAGTTGTCCATAACTTAGCTCCGTTAGGGAAACTAAGAGAGGGCAAAGATGCGTGTCACGGGAATCGCGATGTGGCTATCAGCTGCTGTAACCATTCTCTGCAGTGAATCGGCGTCTGCACAAATGAAAATCAACGAGCTCATGTATGCGCCATCGGGTGGGCAACCGGAATGGATCGAAATCTACAACGACGGTCCCGACAGCGTCAACATAAAAGGCTGGACGATCCATAATAAGAATGGTGTCCGTTATGCTCTCAGGCTGTCGGACCGCTACATTTCTCCACACTCTTACCTTGTGCTCACAAACTCGAATGAGTTCGCAAATTTTCATCCAGAGGCTGCCGGGAGCTACATCGTCGTCGACTGGTCGCAGTATTTTCTGGTGAACACCGGCGATACCGTCGCCGTCCATGATGAATCCGGCAAGCTCGTCGACTCCGTTTACTACGCTTCGTCATGGGGTGGCAGTGCAGGAAGATCGCTCGAGAGAAAATCTGCGTCGGACTCGTCACGAACACAAAGCAACTGGGGAACTTCAATCAATCCGGCCGGGAGCACACCGGGAAGGCTAAACAGCATTTCGTTGCGAACCTTCGACCTTAAGATCTCGTCTTTCTCGGCGACATTCTCATACAAGGCATCGAAAGCAGTTTTTGACATGCTCGTAAAAAACATCGGTCTGGAGACCGCCTCCTCGTTCACGGCGAGCGTGTTTGTCGATTCTAATGGCGATTCAATCGCCCAGTCAAATGAAGTTGTCGCGTCGACATCGGGAACTCAGCTGAGCAGTGGAGACTCGATTCGGTTTCATCTTGAAAAGGAGATTGCTAACCCACGACGGACAAACGCGATTGCCATTATCGACTTCCCATCCGACGAAGATACATCGAACAACCGCCTGATGACTCGAATCAATCAATCATACCCATCCGGGTCTTTGGTTGTGAACGAAATAATGTACGCACCAGCCAGTCCCCGGCCCGAATGGGTGGAACTGTTCAACACTTCGCAGGATTCGGTATTACTCGACGCGTTCACGCTTGCCGACAATTCCGGAACGAAGGCGCGGCTGCCGCAATCAGGCTTCAGGCTTCCGCCATCGGGATACGTGATCATCTCCGACGACTCCACTTTCTTCAATTACTATCCGGAGTTGTCAGCAGGCGTCATCGTGGTTTCTATCCCTTCGCTCAACAACTCGGGCGACGCCGTCGTAATACATGATGCGTCGGGAAACACAATCGACAGCGTCGCATATTCGCCTTCATGGGGAGGAAATTCAGGCGGGAAGTCGCTGGAACGAATCCTCGCTAATGGAAGCTCGAACGATCCTCAGAACTTCGAGACGTGTATCGATACGTCGAAGAGCACACCGGGACGAATTAACAGCGTCACTCCGCGCGATCACGACCTGGCAGTCGGCGCTGTCAGCTGGTCGCCCGCAACACTTCAATCCGGCAACGCGGCGGTGATAACTGCAAGCATCCTCAATGTGGGACTCCGCACAAGCGGGAATTCAACCGCTATTCTGTTTCAGGACTCGAACGGCGACCTGAAATACGATGGGAACGAATTAGGTGATTCGGTCGTCGTTGGGGAGATATCTCCAGGAGATTCGATAGAAGTCAGCCTTAGAACCGGTGCGCTCACCTTCGGCTCCCACCGATTCGGAATAGTTGTCAACTCCGCTAGCGACGAAAGAATATCCAATAATTCCAGGAGCTTCATTCTAAAAGTGGGGCTCGCTCCCTCTACGGTCGTGATCAACGAGCTGATGTACGCTCCCGTGAGCCCGGAACCGGAGTGGATTGAACTGTACAACGCGAGCAATTCGCCAGTTGACCTTTCCTATTTCGCGATTACGAGCAACTCAAGCGCGATTAAGATGAAGTCGGGTACGATTCTCGCTCCTACCGACTACATGGTGCTTTGTAAGGATTCCTCCGTTCAACGACTTCACGAGAATGCCAGAAATCTTGTCATTCAGTCAGCGCCTTCGTTGAGCAATACCGGGGCGGGTGTTTCTCTCCGCGATAACATAGGAAATCTTCTCGACACGATTGACTACAGGCCGTCGTTCGGCGGGGACACGGGAAGGTCCCTGGAGAGAATCGACTTCCTCGCGGGAGACGACTCGACGAACTGGGCGGAAAGTGTGGACCCGACCGGAGCGACGCCTGGTACGGAGAACAGCATCGCGATCATTCCGTTTGATGCGGCGATAAAAAGACTGGATCTGTCGTCGAAATCCTTTGCTCCGGGAATTAGCGGAAAAATCTCAGTCGTCGTCATGAATCGTGGAAGGAATGCCGCCACGGACGCGGGGGTAGAGCTAATCGTCAGAAGAGATTTGGATTCGGCCCAAGTCTTCTCCGATACCGGCCGCATCGCGCGGCCAATCGCTCGAAACGACAGCGCCTCCCTTCAATTCGAATTCTCCGCAGGAAGCCCAGGTTCTCATACGATCTTTGCCCGCGTGAGTCTCGATAACGACCCGCGATACTGGAACGATACCCTCTCCGCGAAACTGAACGTCGGGTTCGAACCGCAGTCGGTCGTCATAAATGAAATCATGTTCACGAAAGGGGCCCCCGGCGAATACTTCGAGCTGTTCAACGCATCCCGAAACGCTATCGATCTGAGCGGCTGGAGTTTTCACACGTCCTCATCAGCGTCAAAACAGATACAGCAGTACGCGGCTCTTCCGTCGAACGATAATGATGCCGGGCATCGTTTATCACCGGATATTAATTCATCAACCCAACATTCCGCAGCAAACCGCCTCCTCGGCCCAAATTCGCATTTGCTCCTGCCGGGAGAGTATTTTGTCGTTGCCTCGGATTCTTCTATCTATGCCGCGGTCCCTGATTCAAGCGAAGTGATAATCGTAAAGTCTCTCTCTCTTCGCGATGACGGTGATTGCGTAGTCCTTCACGACCCGTCCGGCAACATGGTCGACAGCATCTATTACCTTCCGTCATGGCACAACGCCGACATCGCGAAGACGGCCGGCCGTTCGCTGGAGAAGATTAATCCGACACTCCCTTCACTTGAGAAGACAAGCTGGTCCACGTGTGTCTCGAAGTCGGGAGGCACGCCCGGAATCAGAAACAGCCTCTTCATAAACCCTTCACAGGCAAGCGGCAGCATCTCAGTGTCGCCGAATCCTTTCTCGCCAGACGGCGACGGGCATGACGATTTCACATTCGTCACCTACTCCTTTCCAGTCACCTCCGTGAAAATCCGAATCAGAATTTTCGACACGATGGGGAGATCGATCGCGACTCCAGCAGACAATATTATCGTTCCATCTACGGGAAGGCTGGTGTGGGATGGCAGGGACGGATCTGGGAAGATTGTTAGGTTTGGATTGTATATTTTATTCATGGAAGTAACCGGTCCCGACGGCAATTCGCTGTCGATATACAAGAAGCCGGTTGTGGTGGCGAAAAAAATGAAATGACCGTGCGTTACGAAGCGATCCACGATAAATCGGCCGATTCTGCCAACACTAGGTGGAGGGGCCATGAAACCCAGCGTTGAAATGATCTCGCCTGAGGACATTGAGCGTAGGATATTCATGATCCGAGGGAGACGTGTAATGATCGATTCGCATCTCGCCGAACTCTACGGAGTCCCGACAAAATCACTGAATCTAGCGGTAAAACGCAACATCACGAGATTTCCGGAGGATTTCATGTTTCGGCTCAGCCAAAAGGAGAATGAAAATCTAACTGACTTTTTGAGGTTTCAATTTGAAACATCAATCGCTGAAC
Source organism: Bacteroidota bacterium (assembly GCA_021796055.1). The sequence goes on along the minus strand of JAJYOS010000241.1, from coordinate 134 downwards.
GTCGCGGGGGAAGAAGGTATATTCCTTTCGCCTTCACTGAGCAAGGCGTCGCCATTTTGTCAAGCGTACTGCGAAGCGAAAGAGCGATACAGGTTAACATTGCAATCATGCGCGCGTTCGTGAAGCTCAGAGAG
>JAJYOS010000240.1 GCA_021796055.1 Bacteroidota bacterium | reverse complement strand
CCGAACCAAGCGCTGAAGTAGATGTGAACTGCTTCATCTGCGGTGGGAAGGGATGCAAGATCTGCAAGTACTCGGGCTGGCTCGAGATAATGGGCTGCGGTATGGTCGATCCGAACGTCTTTAAGTTCGTGAAGTATGACGACCACGAGGTGAGCGGTTTCGCATTCGGCATGGGCATAGAGAGGCTCGCCCTGCTCCGTTACGGGATCGACGACATAAGACTATTCTTCGAAAACGATCTCCGCTTTTTAAATCAATTCTGATAAAACATGAAGATTTCACGTAAATGGCTTCAGCAGCTCGTCGATTTGTCCGGTGTGAAGGATGAGGATATAGCGTCGCGGTTGACGATGCTCGGAGTCGAGGTAGAGTCCTACGAAAATTTTGCAACCAAGTACGACGGTTTCATCGTCGGCGTCGTTCTCGAAGTTGAAAAACATCCGAACGCCGATAAGCTGAAAGTGTGCAAGGTTGACGTCGGCGGAGAAGTTAAAAGCATTGTCTGTGGGGCTCCAAACGTGGCTGCCGGACAGAAGGTGCCAGTTGGGCTCGTCGGCGCCATGGTGCCGCATAACCAGCACGATCCGGATGGCAAACCGTTTCAACTGACAAGGGCAAAAATAAGAGGAGCGGAATCCGAAGGGATGATCTGCTCCGCGAATGAACTCGGGCTTGGTGACGACAAGAGCGGCATTATGGTCTTCGATGGAGCGGCCAACCAGGGGACTCCTCTTTCGGATTACCTCGGACTGAACGACACTGTCTTTGAAATAAGTCTTACGCCAAATCGCGCGGACTGCTTGTCCCATCTAGGTGTGGCAAGAGAACTTGCGGCCGCCTTCTCGAAGAAACCCATCCAGAAACGAGTCAAGATAACAGAAGATGGCCCTTCAATAAACGAGTCCGTTAAAGTCGACGTCGCCGCTCAGGACCTTTGTCCCAGATATTCGGCCAGGCTGGTACGCAAAGTCAAAGTCGGCCCTTCCCCGAAATGGCTTAAGGATGGGGTCGAAAGCGTCGGAATAAGATCGATAAACAACGTTGTCGACGCCACAAACTTCGTCATGTTGGAACTCGGCCAGCCGCTTCACGCGTTCGACCTCAAGAGGATCACTGGTCATAAGATAATAGTCAGACGACCTGCAATAGATGAGACCAAGTTCACAACTCTCGACGCCAAGGAACGTAATATTACTCCGGACATGGTCATGATCTGCGACAAAGAGAAGATCGTGGCTATCGGCGGTGTGATGGGGGGGATGAACAGCGAGATAAGCGAGGATACAACCGAGGTCCTGATAGAAAGCGCCAACTTCAATCAATCATCGATCAGGAGAACATCCAAGGCGCTCGGGCTCTCGACCGAGGCTTCGTACAGATTTGAACGTGGAGTCGACCCTAACCTTACCATTCGCGCCCTCGACAGAGTCTCTGAAATAATCGCTCAGACTTCCGGCGGCAAGCTAGCGCCGGGGATCATTGATATCGCCGCCACGAAGTTTCTCCCGAAAAGAGTCGAACTTCACGTCGACCATGTCAATCGCCTTCTCGGAACCCGGCTCGCTACCGGCGAAATCATACGTGTCCTCGAGTCTATCGAAATACCATGCGACAAGAAATCTGAAACTGTCATCATGTGCTCCGTGCCAACATTCCGCGGAGACATAGAACGCGATGTCGACCTGATAGAGGAAGTCGGCCGGGTATATGGATATGAGCAGATAGCCGACTCGTTCCAGACTAAGCTGAACTTCGATACGCGGTTCCATGGGAACACTTCGCTCGACGAGCTAAGAGACCTTCTCGCGGGCGCAGGTTTCAATGAGATTATGACAAATTCGCTCCAGCCTGCCGACGTCGCGGGGTTCCATGATACAGCATTTGTCGCGCTTGCCAATCCTATCAGCGAAGATATGGCGGCAATGAGAACCACGCTCCTTCCGGGGGCTCTCCAAACAGTCGGCGTAAACCTGGCTCACGGGCTGAAGGACATGAAGCTTTTCGAGATCGGCAGGGTCTACGTCGTGTCGGAGAAGGAACAGGTGATAGGCCGTTTCGTCGAATCGCCTAAAGTTTCAATAGTGCTCTCCGGCGCAGCGGACCCGACATCGTTCGACAGGAAAGAATCAAAATTCGACATATTCGACCTTAAGACCGAGATCGAGCGGCTGCTTACCTTCCTTAAGCTTGACTCTTGGGACTTTATTTCTTATGATACTACCAAAGAATACGAACAATCTTTAAAGTTATTTGTGAACGGGATGGAGCTGGGCATTGGAGGCAGAGTCGGTAAAGCGGCTCTGCAGAAATTGTCGGTGGACCAGGATGTCTACTTTGCAGAGCTGGATTTAACGAGCTTGCTGGCTCTCCGAAAATCGACAAAACGGTTCAAAACCCTCCCAAAATTCCCGTTTGCTTCAATCGATCTTTCGTTTATTGTTGAAGGCCAAACACCAGCGGCCGAGATGATGAATGCGTTAAGAAACGCCGCAGGCGAAATGTTCCGTGATATTTCTGTGTTCGATATTTATTCCGGTGAAGGAATTCCGGATGGCAAGAAAAGCATTGCGTTCAGTATGGCTCTGGGAAGCGAGGAGCGAACGTTGAACGACGGCGACATCGCCGGCTTTATTGAGAAAGCGGAGAAGACAATGAAGGTTAAATTCTCCGCGGAATTGAGAAGACAAAAGAACTGACAGGCATGGACACAGAAGCGTCCGACGAACAGAACTTATCGATGAAGAAACAGCTCCTTGGGGAGTTGTGGAACGAAGTAAGAAGAGCCGTCGATGTGGCGAACGTCATGCGGGGCGAGAATGAGTCTCTGAAACAGAACCTCGCTAAATCGGCGGCTGAGATCGACAAGCTGAAATCTCGAATTGCCGAACTCGAAAAGATGCTAACGGCGAGAGAGGTAGCCAGTTCAGCCGGTTTTGAAGAACGCGAGAAAGACCGGCTCCTAGAGGTAGCCAAAGAACTCATCGCCAGGATCGACAAGCAACTTAGTCTCTTTTGAATGCGGAGCCGATGATGGATAAGAAAAGCATACGTGTCACCATCCTTGGTCGGGAATACCCACTCCGTGTGGAAAACGAGGAAAAAGCACTCAAAGTAGTAGCATACGTAGATTCGTTATTGAATGAATTGATCGAAAAGAATCCAGGTGCACCCACTTCAACTATCGCAGTCATAGCCGCTCTAAATATAGCCGAGCAATTTTTTGACTTAAAGGAGCACGTGCATAATGAAGGGATCGATATTGCGGATCTCGTGGGGGTACTGAGCTACTTGCGTGAGAATTTCCCTGTAGAAGCGAGCTAAGTTCTTTTAAAATTTCGTCAAGTTTTCAGCCGTAATCGCGCCGTGGTTAAGCATGAAAGAACTACTAAGTGAGAATTATGGGAGCCCGGCTCATGGACGATGAAAGCAGGCCGCACCCGACCCCATTTCATGGGACCGGTTCGTTCCGCCACCGGCGGAATCGCAGCGGAAGCACGACTCGCCCAGGAGGGCACCCACCGTGTCAAGATGGGTTCTTTCCTATCTGCCACGAGTGCGTTACGGCTTTTTTTTGTATATAAACCGGGAGGTTCCGTATGGTAACCACAGTAGTCGCTATACTGTGCAGCGCGGCTGGTTTACTCGTCGGGTGGTTCCTTCAGACAAGACTTGCCAGGAAGAAACTTGGTACGGTCGAAGAAAGAGCCAAACAAATCCTAGAGACAGCCGAACGTGAAGCGAACGCCGTAAAAAAAGAAAAGCTGATCGAAGTAAAAGACGAATGGATCAAGAAGAGACAGGAACTCGATAACGAATTCAACTCGAAGCAGAAAAGAATTCAGAATATTGAAAGACAGCTGACTTCAAAGGAAGAAAATCTCGACCGAAAGGCCGAATCGCTCAGGCAACAGGAAAAATCGGTGCGCACGATCGAGATGGAACTCAGGGAAAAGAACAAGGTTTTCCAGGCAAAGGAGGCCGAAGCCGACAGATTGATTCAACTTCAGACGGAAAAGCTCGAAAAGCTTGCCGGAGTTTCGCGCGATGACGCGAAGAAGCTCTTGATTGAAAATATGACGAACGAGGCAAGAAGCGAAGCATCCCTGGAAATCAGAGAAATCCGCGAAAAAGCCCGCGTCGAGGCAAAAAAAGAAGCCCAGAAGATTATCGTGCAGGCGATCCAACGCACAGCGGCAGATCATTCCGTCGAGACTACAGTCAGTGTGGTGAATCTCCCAAATGAAGAAATGAAAGGGCGCATAATCGGACGCGAAGGAAGGAACATTCGTTCGTTCGAAGCAGCCACCGGATGCGATATCATCGTCGACGACACGCCTGACGCCGTCGTCATATCGGGCTTTGATCCGTTCAGACGCGAAATCGCCAAGAAGGCATTGGAGAGACTTATCGCCGACGGCCGCATACATCCGACAAAGATCGAAGAAATTGTTGAAAAGGTTCGCACCGAACTCGAAGAAGAAATCGTTCAGATCGGAGAGGACGCACTTCTCGAAGTAGGAATTCACGGCGTCCATCCTGAGATCGTCAAAATGCTGGGACGGATGAAATACCGATCGAGCTACGGACAGAACGTTCTCCAGCACAGCATAGAGGTTGCTTTCCTAAGCGGCCTTATGGCAATCGAGCTCGGTCTCGATTCGAGCCTCGCCAAGAGAGCCGGCTTGTTCCATGACCTCGGCAAGGTGGTTGACAAGGCGGTCGAAGGCCCGCACGCCCTGCTCGGTTTTGAGATTGCCAAGAAGTACAATGAGAATCCCGCCGTGTCCAACGCGATCGGCTCACATCACGAAGATATTGAGATGGAGACACCGATAGCGGCGATCGTACAGGCGGCCGATGCCATCAGCGGCGCCAGACCCGGCGCCAGGCGGGAATCGCTTGAAGGCTACGTCAAGAGGCTCGAAAAGCTCGAAGGTATTGCGAATTCCTTCTCCGGAGTAGGCAAGACATACGCGATCCAGGCAGGACGCGAAGTGCGCGTTATCGTCGAACCGGAGAAAGTGAACGACATCTTCGCCGATCAGCTTGCACACGAGATTTCCCAGAAGATCCAGGAGCAGATGGAGTATCCGGGGCAAATCAAGGTAACCGTCATTCGTGAGGTCCGCAGTATCTCATATGCCAAGTAAGCCTGCCCCGGGAAAAAAGTCAGCTCGAAAGAAAAGCGTCCAGTCGGCGGAGAAGGAATCCCCTATGCCGATGGGCGTTGCCGTTACGGGGAATATAGGGAGCGGGAAATCGACCGCGGTGAAATTCTTCGCTGAACTCGGCGTCCCGACCTTAGACACCGACCGGATCGGGCATGAACTGCTTGAATCTGATGCCCGCATCCGTGCTGCAATAGCAAAAATTTTCGGCGGGGGCATTGTCAAAGAAGACCAGATAGATCGGAGGAAACTCGGCGAGCTCGTGTTTAATAACGAGGAGAAACGGGTGAAGCTCGAAAGCCTGCTTCATCCGGCCATAATGGCCACTGTATCCGAGCGCGCGAGCGAATTCGCTGATAAGAAGTATGTAATTGTTGAAGTACCGCTCCTCTATGAAGCTGAGCTCGCTGACGAATTCGATTACGTTATACTTGTAAAAGCCGATGAGAAGGAGGCGGTCGCGCGCGCATCGGTGAAACTTGGCATTGAAAGAGAGGAAGTGTTAAGAAGACTCGACACGCAGATCCATCAATCGGAGAAGGAAAAGCTTGCCGATTTTGTGATCGCGAACAATGGCTCGCAGGAAGACCTGCGAGCAAAGGTAGTTCTCCTGCACTCGGTCATCTCGTCCCTCAAGCCCGACCGAGATTAAAATTTACTGGGATTCGCAGGCAACCCTCCTGCCTTCCCATACGACATATCTTTTTGAAAGACATCCTCGGTTTGCATTAAATTCGAGGGTGTTCAGCCTCTTTTTTTTCAACATCAGACCTGAAAAGAACCAAAAAGAAGCTTCTGTGATTCCGTAAGGGGCAATAAGCTTGTTATATTATAGATGCAAATATGATCGAAATTAATTTCACAAAGATGAACGGTGCCGGAAACGACTTCGTCGTGATCAACGATTTTGACGGCACTCTTAACGCCGACCTCCCAGCCATTGCCCGTACACTGTGCGCCCACGGTTTTGGTATCGGAACCGACGGCCTCCTCGTACTGCGAAAGAATCCGAGGTTCGATTTCGAGATGATCTACCTGAACTCCGACGGCAGCGAGGGCGGAATGTGCGGCAACGGCGGCAGGTGTATTTCGAGATTCGCCGTGTTGAGCGGAGTCTGCAAATCACCAATGAGCTTCACGGCGCACGGCGGCAACTACTCGGCGGAAGTTTTTAGCGACCGGAAGGTGCGCCTCCACCTCCCCGACCCGGACAGCGTCGCTCCCATAATCGAAGTGCCGGTAAACGGGAGACGATACGAAGCGACTTACGTCCACCCTAACACGGACCACACTGTCCTATTGAATGGGGGCGTGTTTGAAACCGTAGACAGTGCGGACCTCATTGGTATATCGAGGAAAATAAGATACAACCTCGACCTTTTCCCGAAAGGAACAAACGTTAACCTGATCGAGCAGGAAGGCGTCGGCAGGATAAGGATGCGGACTTACGAACGCGGAGTCGAGAACGAGACGCTCGCATGCGGCACGGGCGCAGTGGCGAGCGCGATAACTGCGGCAATTAGATATGGCATGAACTCGCCTGTAGAGATACACACGAGCGGGGGCGAGATTATGAAAGTCTATTTCGAGAGGTCCGGCGAAAGGTTTTCGAACCTCATTCTCGAAGGAAGCGCAACAGTCGTATTCAAGAGCAAGGTTTTCTACGACGAAACTTCAAATTCAATTATAGATTTCGAGCGTGGACAAGGAACACTTTGAAATGCTTGTTGAAAAAGCCTTCGAAGAGCTTCCCGAGGAATTCAAGAGAAGGATCGAAAACGTTCATATCGTCGTGGACGATCTTCCGGACGAATTTGATATGAGCGGAGCGCACATTAGAAATCCGTATTCACTCCTCGGTCTGTATTCCGGTGTGCCCCTCAACAAGAGAGGTCCTGACTATGGTATGTACCCAATAACGCCCGACAGGATTAAACTCTTCAGGATGAACATCGAGCGCGGATGCTCGGCTGACATCGAGATTGAAGAAAAGATAAGAGAGGTCCTGATACACGAAGTAGCACATTATTTCGGAATGACGGATGCGGAAATAAGGAAAGCCGGCTACTGAAGTGCAGACTCTTCTACACCAGTATGGCTATCTTATAATCTTCGTCATTACTCTTTTCGAAGGTGAGAGCGTGCTCCTGATCGCCGGCATACTGGCGCATCAGGGCTTTCTTAACATCGAGCTTTCCATCATCTCCGCCTTTCTAGGCTCTGTCATAGGGGATCAGCTATTTTTCCATCTTGCCTGGCAGGAAGGATATGATTTTGTAAAGAAGTTCAAATATGTTGCCGCAGTCCTTCCGCGGGCGAAACGTCTCGTGGAAAAACATGGGACTTATGTTGTACTCTTTTCGCGATACATCTATGGGCTGAGGACCGCGCTCATCGTGATGTGCGGGCTTGCAAAAATGTCGAGGCCAAAGTTCACGGCGCTAAATATAGTCGCGGCGATAATTTGGGCTGTTTCTTATGGTTTTCTTGGTTATTTTTTCAGCGAAGCCATTGGTTCGATTGCCGGTTTGGGAAAAATCGAGATCGTTGTTACGGCGGCAATTGCAATTATCGCACTGGTTTACTGGATGGTGCGGACCGCCAACACCAAACCGATCCCCGACCAAAGGGAGCCTATGGACGAACCTAAACAGGAGGAATAAATGTCGAAAGTTCTACTACAGATCAATTATGAGGTACAGCCCTCGAAACGCGAAGAGTATCTGAAATTGATCAAAGAACTGAAATCCGGGTATGAGTCCTCAGGGATAGCAAAACTGGAAGTGTATGAGGTTCAAGGCTCACAGAACAATTTCATGGAAATTTACACCTACACCAACGACGAAGCTTTCCAAAACGCTGATGACAGTGCGTTCGACGAAATGGTGGTCAAGGTAAACGACTGCCTGGTGCCGGACAAGATTCGCTCATACACGCTGCACCAGATATGACCCTTAATGATTCTTGCCGCGGTAATTATTTTCGCGTTCACTTACGTTTCAATTTCGGTACAAAGACTACCATTTCTTCATCTAGATAGAACCTCAGGCGCTATGATCGGGGCGGTCGCAATGATCGCCTTGGGGGTTCTTACAATCAACGAAGCATACAAAGCACTAAACTTCGATACCATCGTCCTCCTTCTTGGGATGATGATCATGGTCGCTTATTTGCAGGCCGGAGGATTCTTCGACTCTGTAGCGGCCTTCATACTGAGACGGGCGCATACGGGCAACGGCCTGCTGTTAACCATTATATTG
>JAJYOS010000239.1 GCA_021796055.1 Bacteroidota bacterium | reverse complement strand
ACTCGCGGCAATGTCCTGCCTATTTGCCGTTCTCCGTGTTGTTCATGTCCATTGATTATTTCTTCCCGCCTAAAAGAGGCAGCGGGTTGTTGGTGATTGCGAAGAAAGGCAAATAGGCAGGACATTGCCGCGAGTGGAGCGGGTTATAAGATGATGTTTATTCCTGATAAGGATGGGCGTTCATAATCGGATGCGTAAGGTCTTAATCGTAACGTATTATTTCCCCCCTTCCGGCGGACCGGGCGTGCAGCGGGTGTTGAAATTCGTCAAGTATCTGCCGCAATTCGGCTTCGAGCCGGTCGTACTCACCGTTTCGGATGGAGACTACCCTGCTATCGACAAATCGCTTCTGGATGCCATTCCCAAAGACACTGAAGTCATCAGGACCAGGATTTTCGAGCCCTATGACCTCTATCGGAAGTTCACCGGGAAGAAAGCCGGATCGGCAGTCGACGTTGAGAATATTCCTTCGGGGAAGAAAAGGCGTCCGATTGAGCGTCTGGCCGAATTCATCCGCTCGACGGTCTTCATACCGGATGCGAGAATAGGATGGTACCGGTACGCCGTGCCCAGAGGGCTGGAGATAATAAGGAACGAGGGCATCGATATCATTTACTCAAGCTCCCCGCCTTACACATCTGCACTGATTGCCAGGACGCTCAAGAAGAAGTCCGGTAAGCCGTGGGTTATGGGACTTCGCGATCCATGGACCGGTTTCATTTCCGCTCCGGAGAGATGGTTCCTGCCTGCCGCAATCGACAGGCACATGGAGAAGATCTCGGTCTACACGGCCGACAAGGTCGAGATTGCCTGGGAAGGAATCGGGAAAGACCTTGAGAACAAGTACGGCAGGATCGACGCATCCAGGATTGAGTACATACCCAACGGGTATGATCCGGAAGATTTCCCGGATGTGCCAAAAAAGGCCGATGGGAAATTCAGGATCACTTATACCGGTTCCATGTACGGGAAGAGAAACCCGCGCACCCTCCTTGAAGCGGTGAAGCTGCTGGTGAAGGAAGGCAGAGTGTCTTCAGACAACCTCAGCCTGGTCTTCGCGGGGAGATTCGGGTCGGAAGTGAAGGAAATGTTCGCCGCGCCGGAGCTGAACGGAATGATCGACGCCAGGGAGTATGTCCCCCACGAGGAAAGCATTAAACTGCTTCTCCAGTCCGACGCGCTGGTTCTTATAGTCGACAAATCCGAGCTAAGCAGCGAAATCGTGCCTGGAAAAGTATTCGAATACATCGGGGCTAAGAGGCCGATCATTGCTTTTGCACCGGAAGGCGCCGCAGCCCAAATTGTCAGGAAGACCGGAAGTGGAGTTGTCGTCGCCCAGGACGATGTGGCACAGGCGAAGTCCGTAATTGCGGCACTCTTGCAGGAACATGCAGAAGGCAAGAGCTCTTCCGGCAGTATCGGAAATATCTTCACGCCGAAGGAAGAGGTCATAAGAGAATTTGAAAGAAAAGAAGCGACCAAGAAGCTCGCATCACTCTTCACAAAAATATTAGAGAAATGAAATGAGCAAACAGCCGATCAAGCGAAAGACGGACAGGAAGGCGGTTCAGGACAAACCCCTTCTCCCTGAAAAGTACGAGACTCCCGTTCTCATAGCATTGATAATCGTACTCCTGTTGGTATTTCTCCACCAGGCTTTTTTGGAGAACAAGGTCTTCATCTCTCCGGACATAAATGCGTCAAGAAGCCTTCAGACTTTTGTGGACCAGGCAAATAAGGAGAACGAGTTTCCGCTCTGGATCCCGTACGTATTCAGCGGCATGCCCTCATACGCCAGCCTGCTTGTGGGCGGCAACCGGTGGTATGATATCATCCCGACAGTGTGGGGCTACGTCGATCAGGCCTTAGCGACGCTTCTCATAAACAAGGAAGTGGGATGGGTGCTGGTCTACTATTTCCTTTTCGGGATCGGCCTCTTCGTCCTGATGAGGCGGCTCGGTCTTACAAAGTTTGCCAGCTTCTTCGGCTCGGTCGCGACGCTGTTTTCGATGTACATAATAATCTGGATAATGGTGGGGCATAACACCAAGATCGCCGCGATGGCGTTCTTCCCCTTTATCCTGCTCCTTGTCATGGAGCTGATCCGGCGGTTCAGGTGGTCGTACCTCCTGGCGCTGATAATCGCGATACACCTTCAGTTTCAGTCGACGCATATCCAGATGATCTTCTACTCGTATCTCGCGGTGGGCGTTTACCTGATCTACATGCTGATCCGGAATATCATGAAGAAGGAGAAGGCGGCGGGGACGATCAGAGCAGGGGTGCTTCTGATTGTGGCCAGTGCAGTTGCATTCGTAATGTCCGCCGACATGTATTTCTCAGTTTACCAGTACAGCAAGTATTCGATACGCGGTGCGTCGCCGATAGTCCAGACCGCACAGGAGATCGGCCAGAAGGGCGGCGGCCTGGATTACCAGTACGCGACGAACTGGTCGTTCGGTCCCCAGGAGATGATGACGTTCTTTATCCCGTCCTTCTACGGTTTCGGCGATGTGGTCTATAATGGGCCCCTCACCAACAACCAGACTGCCCATTTCAACACTTACTTCGGCCCCGAACCGTTTACAGACGCGCCCCAGTACATGGGGGTTATTGTCTTACTTCTCGCCTTTGTCGGATTCATCAAGAACAGGCGCAACCCGTTTGTCTGGTTTAGCCTTATAGTAATCGTGTTCTCTTTGCTGATCGCTTTTGGCAGGGAATTTCCGTTGATATATAACCTGATGTTTTACCATTTCCCGTATTTCAACAAGTTCAGGGCGCCAAGTCTCATCCTTGTCCTCGTCCAAATCTTCGTTGCGATTCTGGCGGCCTTTGGAGTGGACACAATATTGAAGGCCCGGGAGAAGGGTGATCCGGTTCTGGCAAAGAGGATGCTGCTGTGGACCGGCGTGTTCGGAGGGCTCGTGCTGTTGACGCTAATATCTCAGGGAGCCATAAAGAATTCGTACTACACGCTGGTCCAGAACAATGCTATGAAGATCGCGTACATGTTCCGAATCAGCGAGCAGCAGGTCATGGATCTTCTCTTCCCACAGGTGATCTTCCCGAACATGATCAACGATTTGTACATATCATTGATAATCTGTTTCCTGACGACGGGTTTCATCTACCTTTATCTGCAGAGGAGAGTCACCACCGCCATTTTCACCGGCGTGTTGACGCTCATACTTCTCTTTGACCTGTGGCGTGTCGATTACCAACCGATGCAGATGTACAATCGAAAGACACAGTCCGAACAGTTTACAACGCCGGACTATGTCCAGTTCATCAAGAAAGAGCCGGGTTTGTTCCGTGTGCTTCCGTTGGAAGGCGGCCAGCCGACGACTTCGAACGATTTAGCCTATTACAGCTTACAGGATGCAAGCGGATATTCCGGCGCGAAATTGCGAATCTATCAGGACATGCTCGACGTCGTCGGTTTGACCAATCCGAACATCATGAGGCTGCTGGACATAAAGTACATCATAACGGACAAGCCCGATCCCATCATCGGGAAGGTCGTGTTTTCCGGTTCGAGGGCGGTGGAGGAAAACGACAGCATACTGCCGCGCGCATTCTTCGTCGACGATTACAAAGTCGGCTCGGGTTTGGAGATTCTGAACGGACTGCGGACCGGAGCGTTCGACCCCGCGAAGACGGTATACTTTATGGACAATCCTAACCTGACCGTGGATAAGCCCGACTCGAATGTGTACGTGAAGTTCCTCGACTACAAACTGCAGTCGATGAAGATGCAGGTGAAGGCGAGTGGGAACAACCTCCTGCTGTTGAGCGAGGTCTACTACCCGGCAGGATGGGAAGCCTACATAGACGGCAAGCCGGCGAAGATATACCGAGCCGATTATTTCCTCCGCGCGCTCATGGTGCCCAAGGGCGTCCACGAAATCGAGTTGATGTTTCACCCCTCGGCATATTACGTCGGCAAGGAACTCTCTCTCGGCTCCAATGCCATCGTGGTTGTCCTGCTCCTTGTTCTCGCCGGCGGCGCTTACATGAAGAGGAAGAAGCATGTGGAGACGAAGGCTTAGCCTATTCCACGAAGGAACCGGCGTGATCCCGGTCTATGGTATTACGCCCTTCCTCTTATCGGTAGTTCACATTGACTAAGGCGGCGTTGTTTCTTAATTTTGAGCAGATGGAAACCCAGATCAACGATTTGAAGCTGAATCCCCAACTAGTGAAGGACCTGCTCGTACGCTTTATAAGAGACGAGCTCGACAAGGTGGGTTTCAATAAAGTTGTCGTGGGGCTCTCCGGCGGGGTCGATTCGGCGTTGTCCGCCTCGCTGGCGGCTGAGGCAATCGGGCCGGAAAACGTCCTGTGCGTTGTTCTCCCGTATAAGACGTCTTCAAAGGACAGCGTCGAAGATGCCGAACTACTCGCCACCACTTTCAATCTCAAGACCGAAATTGTTGACATAACCAAGTCGGCAGATGCCGTCATAGACCGCGAGCCTTCGACAGGAAATGTCCGGAAAGGGAATATACTTTCACGAACGAGGATGATAATATTGTACGACATCTCTGCGCGTGACAGGTCCCTCGTACTCGGTACGAGCAACAAGACCGAATTGCTTCTCGGTTACGGCACGTTGTTCGGAGACATGGCACATGCGATAAATCCGATAGGCGATCTGTACAAAACGCAGGTATGGCAGCTCGCCCGGTTTGTCGGGGTTCCCGAAAAGATTGTCAAGAAGAAACCGAGCGCCGATCTCTGGGCAGGGCAAACAGATGAAGCAGAGCTTGGATATTCATATGAGGAAATCGACAAGGTGCTTTATCTCCTTGTCGATCAGAAAATGAAAACCGGGGAGGTCGTCGCCCTCGGTTTCCCTGAAAAAATGGTAAACGATTTGTACCGGATGATGGTCAGGAGCCAGTTCAAGCGCCGTCCTCCGATCATTGCAAAGGTAGGCCACAGGACCATAAACGTGGATTTCAGGTATCTTAGAGATTGGGGAGCCTAGTGTCCCAGGGACGGATCCCCTCGGGGAGTGAAAAGCCGTCGGGCAGGCTTTTCGTAGTCGCGACACCAATCGGAAACTTATCGGATATAACATACCGCGCCGTCGAGGTACTCAGGTCGGTCGATCTCGTCGCGGCCGAAGACACGAGAACCAGCTCCGTCCTCCTGAAACACTACGAGATTTCAAAACCGATGATGAGTTTTCACAGTTACAGTGGCCCGGGGCGGGCAGGGGAAATCATCTCGAAGATCGGGCAGGGCATGAATGTCGCCCTGATTACGGACGCAGGTACACCCGGCATATCAGACCCCGGTTATCTTCTCGTACGTGATGCCGTTGAATCGGGAATCGAAGTCGTACCCATACCCGGCGCGGCCGCCTTTGTTGCAGCCCTATCGTCCAGCGGCTTGAGGAGCGACAGGTTTGTGTTTGAAGGTTTTCTTCCTCAGAAAAAGGGAAGGCAAAAGAAGCTTCAGCAGCTCTCAACTGAAACGCGAACGATTATCCTCTACGAATCACCCTACCGGATCGAGAAAATGCTCCTTGAACTGGTGAAATACTTCGGCGACCGACGGTGCGTTGTTGGAAGAGAGATTACGAAGATCCATGAGACTTTCTACAGGGGGAAGTTCTCCGAAGTATTGAAATCGATTCCCCCCTCCGAAAAGAGAGGTGAATTCGTGATAGTCGTCGAGGGTGCCGGGGATTGAGAAGCCTTATACCGCCTTCCGTCGAGAGCTCCTTCAAACGATCACTTGAACCTCTGGCTGCATGGCTGGGTAAGAAAAATACCAATCCCAATTGGCTGACGACCCTTGGGTTTCTCCTGAGCATCGTCTGTGCATGGGAGATTGCGGCAGGAAGACTTGTTACAGGCGGAGTCCTTGTCTTCATCAGCGGCCTGTTCGATACAATTGACGGGGCAGTCGCCAGGAAGACTGGAAGGGTAACGAGGTTCGGAGCGGTCTACGATTCTACCATCGATAGGTATTCCGAGGTGACCGTTTTCTTCGGATTGGGAATCTACCTCATAGGCCATGAATACTACCTGACTTCGGTTGCGGCGGTTTTCGCGATCGGGGGTTCAATCATGGTGAGCTACATCCGCGCACGCGCAGAAACGCTGGGATTCAAGGCAAATGTAGGCCTGGCCCGGCGGCAGGAAAGGGTCGTAATCCTGGGACTGGGACTCATTCTCAACGCTTTTGACGATTTCTTCGATAAACTATTCGATCCTGTCATCCGGGACGTCGTCGGAGCCGGTTATACTCACCCTCCGTTCGCCGTAGCTTTCGCCGTTTTCCTTTTGGCAATACTAACTAATCTCACTGCAATACAGAGGCTATATTATGTCCATCAACAATTCAAAAAAGAAGGTCCCCGGTCCTAGGCGGGGAATGAAAATTGAAAATCCGAGCGGGCCATTGACCGTTTTCACGCCGGGCATCGGGGCTGTTTCTACAACATTAATGGCGGGTGTAGAGATGATAAGAAAGGGCCAGCGCGGCCCGGTCGGTTCGTTAACCCAGATGGGGACAATCCGTCTCGGGAAGAGGACGGAGAAGAGAAGTCCGTTGATAAAGAATTTCGTCCCCCTGGCGGACATCAACGACATGAAATTTGCGGGCTGGGATATTTTCGGAGGGACGGCTTACGATGCCGCAGAAAAAGCGGGCGTGTTGAACAAGGACGATCTCAAGCTGACGAAGAATTTCCTCGAAGGGATCGAGGTCATGCCCGCAGTCTTCGAAAGGAAATATGTAAAACGCCTTCAGCCGAAGGTTGTGAAAAAGGCGAAGTCGAAGATGGAGTTTGCCGAGAAACTGAGAGACGACATAAAAGCGACGATGAAGAAAAACGGCTCGCAGCGCGGCGTAATGGTGTGGTGCGGTAGTACCGAGACCTACATCGAACAGAGTGAGGTGCACAAGACCCTCAAGAATTTCGAGAAGGGATTGCGGGAAAACGATCCGCAGATTCCTCCGAGCATGATCTATGCCTATGCGGCGCTGAAAGAGGGAATCCCGTTTGCCAACGGCGCTCCGAATTTGACCGTTGACGTCCCGGCTATGAACGAGCTTGCCTGCAAAGAGGGACTCCCGCTTGCCGGGAAGGATTTCAAGACAGGGCAGACTCTGTTGAAGACGGTCTTTGCACCGATGCTGAAGGCCCGCATGCTGGGTCTGAGCGGCTGGTTCTCGACGAATATTTTGGGGAACCAGGACGGCGAGGTACTTGATGAGCCGGGTTCGTTCAAGACTAAGGAAGTAAGCAAGCTCTCGGTCCTGGAATACATCCTCCAGCCGGAATTGTATCCGGAGCTCTATTCGGATTACTACCATAAAGTCAGGATAAATTATTATCCTCCGCGCGGCGACAACAAGGAAAGCTGGGACAACATAGACATCTTCGGATGGCTCAACTACCCGATGCAGATCAAAGTAAACTTTCAGTGCCGCGATTCCATTCTCGCTGCACCGGTCCTTCTCGACATTATACTCTTTCTTGATCTGGCTCATCGTGCCGGCCAATCCGGGATCCAGGAATGGATGTCGTTCTACTTCAAGAGCCCGATGTGTGCGCCGGAAGTTTATCCCGAGCACGACCTTTTCATTCAAATGACAAAACTCAAGAACTATCTCCGTTACCTGATGGGTGAGGAATTGATAACTCATCTGGGGGTTGAGTATTATAAATAGAGGCGGATGAAGGAAGAAGAACGTCACAGGAGAGCGAAAGAAGATGCCGCGCTCGTCAAACTCGCCATCGACGGGGATGAGAAGGCATACAAGTCCCTTATACGGCGGTATAAGAACCCTGTGGCCCAGGTAGTCTACAGGCTCGTTAAAGACAGAAGTCAGGTGGAGGACCTGACGCAGGAAGTGTTCATCAAGGCGTTTCAGCATCTCCAGGACTTCGACTACGAACATCAATTCGCCTCATGGCTGTTCAAAATCGCGAACAACCACTGTATCGATTACATCCGGAAGAAGAAACTCAGGGTCTATTCCATAG
Source organism: Bacteroidota bacterium (assembly GCA_021796055.1). The sequence continues at coordinate 432 of JAJYOS010000239.1, read as the reverse complement.
ACGAGCAGATCCAGACCGAAGACGGGAAGATGGATTACGAAATTCCCGATTCGACTTACGAGCCGGATCTCAATATTCTTCGCGAGCAGAAATCGAAGCTTATCCGGCAGGCAATCAACTCTCTGCCGGACAAATACCGTGAGGTGATTGTTCTAAGGCACCAGGAAGAGCTGAGTTACGAGGAAATTGCGGTGCAGACCGGGCTGCCTGTCAATACCATAAAAGTGCATCTCTTTCGTGCCCGTGAGATGCTGTACAAGTTCCTTAAGGACAAAATCAAGCATTATTGAAACATAATCGGGAAAGGTTCGCGATTTTGAACAGCCATGAGGCGAATTGATGTTCGTAGTCGAAGTCCTGGAGATGCTGAAACGCCTTGATGAACACTTCCTGCGTCAGGTCCTCCACCTGACTTCTGTCTTTAACGAGCCT
>JAJYOS010000238.1 GCA_021796055.1 Bacteroidota bacterium | reverse complement strand
TTCTTCCCGCTCTCATTCTCCAGCCAGACGAACAGCGCGGCCCCAATCTGTGATTCGTCTACCAATCGGTACCCTGATAAATTCTATGAATGAATCTATGGGACACAGCCTGGATAAGCAAGCAGGGTCGTGGTTTTCTGCCGCGAAGCTACTTTTCGACGGTTAGCTCCCAAGTTTCGTGCTGACTCCTCGTTATCACTTTCGAAAAGTTACCCGGATCCCCGGCGACTCCAGCTACTTTTCGAACGCTTACTCCCAAGTTTCCTGCTAACTCCCCGTCGTCACCTTCGAAAAGTCACCCCCCTAATTCCTTCACCTTTTCTTAACGATTTGCTCAAGCAAATGCCTTAACTTGTATGTGCCATTTGAAAGAAAGAAGCAGCATTATTCCCCCCGTAGAACAAAAGCCCGACGATATCCATTTCGTTTATGATGACGTCCCTTCCGTTACGGAGGTCCGCGATGCGGTCCATCACGCACCGTCGTCCTCCCGCAAGGCGGCCGGAATTATCCTCAAGCTTCTCGCGGTTTCGGTAATCGCGTTCATTCTCTGGCACCAGTTTGCGGACGTGAAGATCGATGTGGTACTCGGGCTTCTCGACAGAGTCGGGTTCGCGGTGTTCCTCGTCCTCATACCTCCCACGCTCGAACTGTTCGCTGAGACTCTCGGCCTCGCGCTTTGCGTGCCGGGCAGCCTGTCCGTAATGCGCATCATCAAAGTACTTCCCGCGCGCATCGGCTGCGACGCGCTGATCAACTCCCTCCCTGCCGGCGTCGTGCCGGCTGAAACACTCCGCCCCGTCATGATCGGACGCGCTTGCCGATTGCCGATAGAGGACGGCGTTGCCGCAACTCTGATGGGAAAGATAAACATGGCCGCGGGTGAAGGGCTCTTCATCGCAATAACCATGGTACTTGTAGCAATCGGCGGACACGCCTACGGGGGCGCGCTATCGGGAAGCACTGTAATGATTCCGGTCATCGTCCTCGCGCTGGTTTTCGCGGGGGTCGCATACATATACAGCGGGGCACGAATAACCCAGATCATCTCTCTCCTTAAGCGCATTGCATGGGAACGCTGGCGACGTTTTCTTTCGGGGATCGAGTTGAGCGCGGGGCGCATCGATGCCACGATACTTCATTTCGCGCGAAGGGACAGGATATCCGTCTTTGCCTCGCTGGCTTCGTTCGTCATAGGATGGGTTCTCCTCGGGAGCGAATCTTTTTTGATTTTGAGAATCCTCGGCGAGCATGTGACGCTCGGGCAGGGACTTCTTATGGAAGGCACTGTCTCCATCCTTCGGATCGCTTTCTTCTTCATCCCGTCGGCATTCGGTGCGGCAGAGGCGGCCTACGCCTCCCTCATCACCGCCTACGGCGTGGCAAATCCCGCCGCGGTCGCGCTCGCGTTCATAGCAATCAAGAGATCGCAGGAACTTCTCTGGATGGGCCTCGGCTATCTCGCATTGTTGGTGTCGGGCAGGCGGAAGACGACAGAAGCCCTCCTGCCTCGCGAGGGCGCCTAGAAATTCTCCGGGATCTCCCGCGCGGCGTCATGCGGTAGCCGTCCTTCTTGCCACAAACTCCATCCCCTTCCGACACGCGTCTTCCCGCTCCTCTATTAATCTCTCCCATTTGATTTCGCCCCCGTTCGATGTTCATTTGCACCTTTTGACATGACATCCCGGCACAGACGAACTCCGTTCGGGGCTCCAGCGAAGGCATTTGGAGCCATCGCAATTCCCCCCCACTTTTAAGTGGGGGGTCCCAAGTCACCTCAGCGGCCTATTGTCTTCGCGATATTCCCCACGAACGGCGGTCTGATTATTCCCTTCTCCGTTATGAACGCCGCAATGTTCTCCGCCGGAGAGACGTCGAAGGCCGGTGCGTAGACCGAAATATTCTCCGGCGCCGAGCGACAGTCGCGGAAGTGCGTGACTTCGTCCGGATTTCTTTCCTCGATTGGAATATCTTCTCCCGACTTCGCCGAAAGGTCGAAGCTCGAAGAAGGAGCCGCGATATAGAAAGGTATCTTGTGCTCTTTGCAGAGAACGGAAAGATTATACGTTCCTATCTTGTTGGCAGTGTCGCCGTTCGACGCGATCCTGTCCGCGCCGACGACAACAAGATCAACCTTAAACTTCTTCATCGTAATCCCCGACGCGCTGTCGACTATCAGCCTGAAATCAATCCCAAGCTTCTTCAACTCCCAGGCGGTCAGTCTCGCTCCCTGCAGCAGTGGACGCGTCTCGTCCGCGAACACTTTTACATTCTTCCCCGCTTCCTGCGCCGCACGTATCATCCCGAGCGCCGTACCATAACCGCCGGTCGCAAGTCCGCCGGTATGGCAGTGAGTCAGTATGACCGCGTGTTCCGGAACCAGCTCGAGTCCGAACCTTCCTATCTTTTTGCAGGAATCAATTTCTTCTGAAAGGATTCTATGCGCTTCTTCGACAAACGCATTTCCGACGCTCTCTCCCCGAATGTCGAGCCTTCCCAACCTGGAGAGTATGTTCCGGATATTGACCGCGGTTGGCCTGGTATCATTTATTTCCTTGAGCGCCCCCTTTAGCTTCTCGTCGATCTCGCCATGAGATTCGAACTCGAAGGCCGCTAGCGCGGCGGCATACGCGGCCGCTATCCCTATCGCGGGTGCCCCACGGATGCGAAGAGACTCGATCCATTCACAAACGTCGCGATAGTTTCTCGACCGCAGAAATTTCTCTTCCATCGGGAGGAGGGTCTGATCGATTATTGCGACCTCGCCGTTCTCCCACCTTATTGGGTCAGGTAGATCCACTGCCTGAGAGTCAGCCCTGAGGGTATTATTCTTCGAACCTTGATAAGTCGATGAAGTCACGGTAGCGCCCCATTATTTCGATGTCTGACAAATCCTTCAAGGCTTCCGTCCCGAACTTTGCCACCGAGAACGAAGCCATGACGCTTCCGTAGATCACGGCGCGTCTGAGGTTCTCGTCGGAGAAGTCCTCCGTTCGGGCAAGGTGTCCGATGAAGCCGCCGGCAAAAGTATCACCGGCTCCAGTAGGATCATATATATATTCAAGTGGGAATGCCGGGGCGGAGAATACCGTACCGTTGGTGAACAGAAGCGCGCCATGCTCGCCCTTCTTTATTATCACGATACGCGGACCCATCTGCATGATTTTCTTCGCGGCCTTCACAAGGTTTGGTTCCGCGGAGAGGAGCCTAGCTTCGGAGTCATTTACTATGATGACATCGACAAGCTTCAGCGTCCTGAGCAGCTCGTCGCGCTTACCTTCAATCCAGAAGTTCATCGTGTCGCATATCACGAGCTCCGGCTTCTGGTCCATCGATTCGATTACCCTTCTCTGGAGAACCGGATCGATGTTGCCGAGAAGAACATACCTACTCCTCTTGTAAGACTCGGGGAGAACGGGATCGAACTTTTCAAAGACGTTCAAATCAGTTTTGAGAGTGTCGCGCTGATTGAGATCATAGTGGTAACGACCGCTCCAGTGAAAGGTCTTACCTCCTTTCACTATCTGAATACCGGCGGTATCGATGCCGCGTGATGCCAGGAATTCGATCTCAGACTTAGGGAAATCGCTTCCCACAACCCCTACGATACGTATCGGAGCGGTGAAGTACGATGCCGCGGCAGAGATATAGACCGCGCTCCCGCCAGCGACCATGTCCGCGCGGCCGAATGGCGTCTCGATAGTGTCGAGCGCTATCGACCCGACGACAAGTAAACTCATTTCGTTAGACTCCAATGAAGGTGATTTGCGAGAGCTAATTTAACAACCAACTGAGGGAATCCCAAATCGCGCAGATTCCCAGCGCGACATTTCACCTATCTGAAAAAGACCCCCATGACACCGAGGAAAACGGCGGACTGAAAAACCAACGCGACGCCGAGCCTGGTGAAGCTCATCTTTTTTTTTCCTGAAAGGGTTCCGACAATCACTTGCGCAAGCACCGGCACAAAACCTGCTAGCAGCCAGGGGTTAAAAACACCTACCGCCGTCGCGGACATAAGAATAGCCAGGAGAAAGAAGTGATAGATAATCGTCATCACAAGCGCTGTCCGAGCTTTCCCTTCCCATTTCCCCTTCTCTTTCAGAAACTCAATTCTCATTTTCACATAGAACACACTGCTCCCGAAGAAAAGGAAATTCATCAGGAAAAGCTCGGCTGCTGTCGCGTCGAGCTCTCCGGATACGACATAGTAAGCGGCGGGCGCCGTCAGCGTCAATGCGGCGACGATCCCCAGTTCGTTGATGAACGAACGCTGCTCCCTGTCGAGAAAATTCTTCACGCTTACGGCGAAGAGTGCCAGCTCAACAGCGCCGAACAGAATCAGCCAGACGCGACCGGCAAATAACACGAGGGTAAGTCCCAGCAGAAAAGCGGGAATGGCCAGCACACCCACCTGCCAAAGCTCCCTCCACTCCGACAATTTTCTTCGCTTAACGATCAGGACAATCGGATGGTGCGCGACGAAGAGGAGCGCAAAACTTAGAAAAAATAAATAGTACAACGCGGAGAATCGCGTGACGATGGCGGCGGAAAGAATCGGGACTATCCACATTGCCCAGGCACCGTGCTCCCTCGGCAAGAATTCTTTGAGAGTCATAATTCGACGTCTTTCCGCGAAGCTAACTTGATTCGTAGGATATCCACCTGCGCCCGCGAAAGAATTTTTGCCGAGCCGTCAAAAACGCTTCTCTCTTCCATCATGAAATGCCTCTCAAGATCCTCTCTTAGAACGGTCAGGAGACCTTTCCCCGTTCCCCGTGTCCCTAATGATACCTTCGCCAGAAGCGCGTCAGACGAACGAAGAAAATCAAGGTGCTCCCTTCGGATCCCATCGAACGTCCCGTCGTCCAGCCGCGAGACCAGCGGGAGGAGGAATCTTTCCTCGGCTTCCTGGTGCAGTTCGAGAAACTTGAAGACAGCGGCGATTTTCGCTCCCATTTCCGATGAGTGGTAGGAGTCGTCCCGCGCAGTGACGCAGAGCCGGTCGACCTCCTCAATGATTTTCGCATGTTCCCATTTCAATCGTTCGATCGGTTGAAAGGAATGTTCGTTAGAAGGCATGACTTATTGCCCCAAGGTTCTTGAACAGAATTAAATATTCATTAAATGGAATTGAGTTCTGCCAGAGCCCCGCTAGTACCGCGACACCTACAACACCGAAATATATTCCAAGTAGAAGTAATGCGTACTGCTTCTGAGAAAGCCCTTTCTCGCCCGACCGGAGCGACAGATTGAGAGTATTCTTGACCGGGCAAGCTTCGACGCATGAATAGCAAGCGTTGCACTCCGCGGAGCTTACCGAGTCCAGTTTATCGACCGGAAGACCGGATGGGCAAGCCTGCGAGCAAAGGCCGCAATCAATGCATGACCGCTCCACCCTTCTGATCTTTAGCGGACTGATAAGACTGGAGATCCCAAGGAGAGCGCCGTAAGGACAGGCGTATCTGCACCAGAAATTTTTGTAGAACACGGAGAGGATCAGCAGAAGACCTATGATCACAATTGAGAATGTTGAGATGTGCGCGAAGAACATGTACATCTTGATGTCCGCGACTTTGTTGAAATCGGAGTGAATGAAGGAGCCAAGCTCCTGCGCCGAGAGAACAGAGACGGAAATGAAGAAGAACGCGAGGAGCAGGTATTTGAGCGAACGCAAGGGGATATCCACCCACTTCGGAAGTGTGAAATTTCTTCCGAGCAGCTTCCCGCCGAATTCATAGAGCGATTCGGAAATGAATCCCACTGGGCAGATCCAACTGCAAAATCCCTTCTTCATAAAAACTGAAATGAAAATCACCGCGACAAAGATGAAAAAGCCCGCCGGATGGATATGATTTATTATGCCGGTCAGGATAAAATACCTCAGGCTCATCAACGCGCTGATTGGCAGGAACCCTTCGACTCCCGGAGGACGCGTCACGACAGCAGGTACTCCTTTCGACAACGCGTTCATGAAGAGATAGAAGTCCACTCCGATCCAGAGTGTGATGAAAAAGAAGAACAACTGGACATATCCTCTTATGTCCGCTCCTCCCTTTCTTAAGAGTCTCTTATCGGAAACCTTCTTGATTTCCCTTCCGTCCTTGAGCCTTACGATTTTAACAGGCGCGTCAATAGTTTCGGATATTTTTGTCCTATATAAATCCATAAAAATTACAGAAGCCTCAGTTTAGTCCGAAGTTGCTTGCTATCGGTGATTTCTTTCGATATGTCTGCTATCGTTTTGGTGGCAAGCATCTGGTAAACGCGATCCCGGAGCGCTCCCCAATCCGAGTGTACCGGGCAAGGGTTCTTGCTGGAGCATTCGGAAAAACCAAGCACGCACGAAGTGAGAAAGTCGGTCCCATCGATCGCATCGACGACGTGAAAGAGGGCAATTTCATCCGGAGGTTTAGCGAGCTTGAACCCTCCCCGCGGCCCCTTTAGTGACTGAAGCACCTTGTGCTGAACAAGGAGCTGGAGGGTTTTGCCGAGGAACGGCATCGGGATGTCGAGCCGTTCGCTGATTTCTATTATGTTGGTGAACTTGCTCTCCTCCTGCGCAGATATATAGAGGACTGCCTGGAGAGCATATTCACACTGCCTGCTAAAGATCAGAGACATATATCAGACATTTCTATCCGAAATTTAACTTTCAGGTGTTATTCAGTCAAGCGAAAATCTCATCTCCATATTTTCTTTTCGTGTCTACGCCAAACCCTGGGAGGGTTTTCAGTTGGCAAATTGGAAGCACCTCCGAAATCGGAAGCGACAATTCGGAGTGTAACTCCCAACTAAACTTGCGGTCAATTTTCACTGAATTCAGCATGGATAGGCTGTTTTTCTTTGGAAGTCAGGGGCAAAAGTGTTAAAGTTGGAACATCAGGAAAATCGAGAAAAACAGGAAATGCTGACGCACGAAATCTCGGTGACGAAACCTTTAGCCGTTGGACAAGCAGCGGAAATTTGTCGCGTCACACCGAGAACGATTAATAACTGGATTAGGTCCGGCAAGCTAAAAGCATACTCCACTCCTGGGGGACATTTCAGAATTTGGCCTTCCGATCTCAGAACATTTCTTAAGGCGCACAATATGGACATCAATTTCGAACCGCGGGGGGAACGTAAAAAGAAGATACTGATCATCGACGACGATGAAAGTTATGCCGAAATGACTCGGGAAGTATTACGCGAGAAAATTGAGAGCTGCGAAGTCGCGATAAGTCACGACGGCTATGAGGCCCTGATACTTCTCGGCGAATCTAAGCCTGACCTCGTGCTGCTCGATCTGATGATGCCGGGAATAGATGGGTTCAAAATGCTCGAACTCCTAAGCAACAGAAAAGGGACTCACCAACTGAAGGTACTTGTCCTATCGGGCAACCTATCCTCCGCCGCGATTGAACGGCTCAAGAGATCGCGGGCGGACCACTGGCTGGCTAAACCAGTGTCGCTGGCCGAACTCCTCCATTCGGTGCAGAATCTCCTGACGAGTGATGAACCTGGCGGGAGAGGACCTTCTTGAGTCGCTTCAGCCTGCTGCTCTCTGCAATCCTACTCTTCTCAAAACCCAACCAGCCAGTCACTTCGTTAGCAGAAGCGATTCGGATGACGCCGAGGAATTCTGTTTCGGAGGAAACCCAAAAAGTGGTTACCGTGTCGGGAGTCGTCACGGTTCCTTCCGCGAGAACCGACGGCGCCTTGGTGTCATTCATTCAAAATCGCACCGCGGGGATTCAACTCTTCCAATACGCGTACAAGGGGCCTACGCTTTTCGTCGGAGACAGCGTCCGCGTAACCGGCAAACTGGGTATTCATTACGGTCAGGAGGAAATCGAGTCACCGCGCATTGTTGTAATGGAGCGAGGCATTAAAGTCGTACCGGTCCACGCTTCCGTGGAGCAAGTCAGGAATGGGACCTTCCATGGCATGCTCGTTACGTGCAAAGGAACCATCGTCTCCCGCGAATTCAAGACTAACGGCATCTCATTCTATTTCGTCGGCCGTTCTAAGGATACGGCTTCGGCCTACTGGGATTTCAGGATGTATCCGCAAATTGGACTTGCTCAGTTCCACGATGGGGAAAGGGTCTCAATAACAGGGATCTCGACGAGATTTTCGTACGAAAAGCCATTCACGGATCATAACGACCTTCTTTTAAGATCTCCGCTCGACATGCGTCTACTCCCCGTGAGTTTCTTCGATCGCTATTCCGCGCAGATCAAAGTGATGCTTCTCATAACGCTTTTTATCATCTTCGCGCTCGGTGCCTTCACAATTACCCTTCGTCTCAAAGTAAAACAGAAGACGCGAATACTTGAAGAACAGAAAAGGATTCTCAAGCTCTTTTTCGACAGCGTGGCTGAATTAGGGGGAGTTCTCAACCGCGATGAGATTCTGACACTCGCTCTCAAAAGGGCGCACTCGTTGGTAGGGACGCGGGCCGTAACATTCTTCGAAATTCTTGAAAGTATCGCTGTCC
>JAJYOS010000237.1 GCA_021796055.1 Bacteroidota bacterium | reverse complement strand
ACCTGACTTAGATTGGCGATTAATAATGGAAATAGAAGTTACCTTGCAGGTCGCCCAGAGTATGGGGCTGACCTCAGAAGAATTTGAAGGAATAAAGAAAATACTTGGCCGAACCCCAACATACACAGAGCTCGGCGTTTATTCGGTCATGTGGTCAGAGCATGCCAGCTATAAGAATTCCATACTTCAGCTGAAGAAGCTCCCGAGGTCTGGAAGAAATCTTCTGGTAAGCGCGGGTGAGGAGAACGCAGGTCTTGTCGATATAGGGGACGGACTGGCGGTTGCTTTCAAGATTGAGAGTCACAATCATCCAAGTGCGGTGGAACCGTACCAGGGAGCCGCGACAGGAGTCGGCGGAATACTACGCGACATTTTTACAATGGGTGCGAGGCCCGTTGCCGCGCTTGATTCTCTGCGTTTCGGGAACCCTGATAGTCCACGCGTCAAGTATTTGCTTGAAGGGATCGTCAAGGGTATCGCCGATTACGGCAACGCGTTCGGCGTTCCGACTGTTGCGGGGGAAATCTATTTCGATAAATGTTACGACGAGAATCCGCTCGTCAATGCGATGGCGGTTGGAATAGTTAGGCATGACCGTGTCGCGAAGGCCGCGTCGACCGGAGTAGGAAATCTTGTCATGATAGTCGGCTCCTCTACGGGCCGTGACGGAATACATGGGGCCACTTTCGCATCAGAAGATATTTCCGAGGCGTCGGAGGCGAAGCGTCCTTCCGTGCAGGTCGGCGATCCGTTTACCGAAAAGCTTCTCCTTGAAGCGACACTGGAAGCTATCGAGGCGGGCCTTGTGGTCGGCATACAAGACATGGGGGCCGCGGGAATCGCGTGCTCTACTTCGGAGATGAGCGCCAAGGGGAGCACGGGCATGGATATCAATCTCGATCTCGTTCCTCTGCGTGAAGCGGATATGTCCGCCTACGAGATAATGCTCTCCGAATCGCAGGAAAGAATGCTTGTCATCGTGACGCCGGAAAACGAGAGCGCGATTAAGAAGATTTTCTCAAAGTGGGATTTGAACGCGGAGGTTATCGGTAAGGTGACTCCGGACGGAATACTTCGAATTCGCCGCTTCGGAAAACTTGAGGCGGACATTCCTTCCAAGACGCTCGCTCTTGGAGAAGGCGCTCCGGTCTACGTTCGGGAGAGCAAAAGACCGGACTACCTGGATAAACTGGCATCGGTTGACACGAGCTCGATACCGGAGCCGAAGGATTACAGCGACGTACTGAAGAGGCTCCTCGCTTCACCGAATATTTCCGCGAAACATTATGTGTTCGAGCAATATGATTACATGGTCCAGACGAACACGGTGGTCCAGCCCGGCGAAGGGGACGCGGCAGTTATAAGACTCGAACGTTGGGCGAAGAGCGAGGAAGGGAAGAAGCGCGGTTTGGTCGTGAAGACTGACTGCAACGCGAGGTACGTTTATCTAAATCCAGAAGTGGGTGCGGAACACGCCGTCGTCGAATCGGCAAGGAACGTCGCCTGCGCAGGCGGAAAGCCGGTTGCCATAACGAATTGTCTCAACTTCGGTAATCCTTACAAACCGGACGTCTATTATCAATTTGAACAGGCTATCAAAGGCATATCCAGAGCATGCTCTGAACTTGAGACTCCGGTAACCGGAGGGAACGTCAGCTTCTATAACGAGAGTCCGAACAGGACCGTATATCCTACTCCTGTCATCGGGATGCTCGGGGTTATCAATGATGCCTCGAAAGCCTTGCGATCCGCCTTCGCGTTAGAAGGAGACGTTATCGCCGTTATTGGCACGAACCGCCGCGAGGTTGGCGGAAGTGAATACTTGAAGGTTATACACGAGATCGTCGGCGGCAAGGTTCCTGAGATCGATTACGCTTACGAACGCGGCCTCCATTCGTTTCTTCAGGAGAGCGCTTTGGGTGAAATCATTCATTCGGCGCATGACGTATCTGAGGGAGGTCTGGCTGTTGCGCTGGCCGAGTGCTGCATAATGAATCGCGAACGAATGCTGGGCGCAAAGATCGCGATGGATTTCGTTTCACGGCGAGACGTTGATCTTTTCTCCGAGGGAGACGGCAGGGTCGTGATATCATACGATTCCGCAAAAGCTGACGAAGTCCTCGCGCTCGCAAAATCCTTGAAATTACCGATCGAAGTCATAGGAGTGGTCTCTGGCGATAGCCTTCAGATAAATGAGACGATTCTTATCGGTGTGCGTGAACTTGCCTTGGTTTATTACGGCGTGTTGCCTTCGAAGTTTGTTCTTCCTGTTTCCGCCTAGTGCGGGAGTAGTCGCGCGAAATCGTCAACAAAAGAAATAGTGGCTGAAAGGTAGGTCATCCCTGCGGGTCTTTTTCGGCAGACTTTGGCACGTCATTTCTTATTACTTGAAATCCGTGACCCGGGATTATTTCGCGGATGACGTGTTTTTCTATGCCTCGGGACTTTCCTTCCAGTTTGTACTCTGTTTGATACCGACTACACTTCTGATCATGTGGGTGCTCGGGACTTTCCTGTCACGTGAGACTCTTCTGAAACAAATAAATGTCCTGAGCTTCTACGCCCTACCGAGGCGCCTCCACTCGCTGGATGAAGTGAGGCGGTTTATCGTGGTGAGGGCTGACGTTTTCGCACGCCACAAAGATATTTATGGCATCATCGGTTTCGTCGGATTCCTGTGGACTTCGCTCGGCCTCATCGGTACCCTTCGCAAATCAGTTTTCAAAGTGTTTGGAATCGAGGCTAATCTGTCTTACTTCAAGCAGACACTCTACGATCTTCGCATACTGATTATTGCGGGATTCTTTCTGACCGCCAGTACCGTGGTAACCGCTTTCTTCGCAGTTGTACGGGATGTCGCGTTAAATTTGCCGCACGGTCATTTTCGGCTGGCTCTTGTCAGAACCGCGGTTCCGCTCATGTCCGGACTTGGACTGACGTTCCTGCTTTACTTTTCAATATACCGGTTCATTTCTTACGGGAAGCTCGGATCCGCGCCGGCAGCGTTTGGAGCCTTTTGGGCGGCAGTACTGTTCGAGTTGTCGAAGAGCTTCTTCGCCGTATACATAACACATGCTTCCACACTTAGCCAGGTCTACGGTACCATTGAGATCATAGTCGGGCTTTTGATCTGGATATTTTACTCGGCGACTGTGTTCATAGTCGGGGCGGAACTCGCGCACGCTAACTTAAAAAGGAGGGTACTGTCATGAGCAAATTATTCATTACAGGATTTCCAGGCTTCGTAGGGGGAAGGCTCGTCAGTGAGTTAATTAGGCGAGACGATAGTCTGGAGATTGTTGCGCTTATTCAGCAGAAGTTTCTTCACGCCGCGGAGACTTACAGAGGCAAATTGTACGATGAATTGCCGGCTGCGGCATCAAGGATGCGGTTTGTGTTCGGCGACATAACCGTTGATAATCTGGGAATTGACGAAGGGGCTCTGGACACAAATGAAATCACCGATATATTCCACCTGGCGGCGGCATATGACCTGGCCGTCCAGCGAAACAAAGGGATGCTTATCAACGTCGATGGAACGAGGAACGTTATCAATTTTGCGGCGAGGTGCAGGAATTTGGCGCGCTTCGACTACGTGAGCACCGCGTATGTTTCCGGTACGCACAAGGGGACCTTCTCGGAAAACGACTTCGACCTTGGTCAGCGGTTCAAGAATTACTATGAAGAGACGAAATTCCTTGCAGAAAAAATCGTCAGGGAATCGAAAGCAATACCGTGGACCATTTACAGACCCGGCATAGTAGTGGGACATTCACAGACCGGCGAGACCGTGAAATATGACGGACCATATTACGCTCTTCTTACTATGAATGCCCTCCCCAACGGTTTTCCATTTCCGAAGATTGGGAGCGGGAAGACAGAAGTGAATCTGGTACCAATCGATTATGTTGTGGGCGCGATGGCGGCGTTGCATGGAGATCCCGCGGCAATAGGGAAGACTTTTCATCTTACCGATCCTTCACCGATGAAGGTTGCCGAGATTCAACTCCTTTTAGCGCGGTCACTCGGAAAGTCTTTCATGAGCTATCCGCTACCCCCCGGAGTGGCGAAGGCTGCGATGAAGTTTAAACCGGTGCGATCCATCTACCGGATGCCGTCTCAACTTATAGATTACTTCGTTCATGACATTCACTATGAGTCAGGTGAAACTGCTTCAGTTTTGAAGAATCATAAAATATCCTGCCCGAAATTCACGGAGTATTTGCCCAATTTGATTAAATTCTTTAAAGCGCACAGCGAAGAAGAACTGCAAGGTATCCTTATTTGACCCCGAGGAGATATGACTCAAAAGTCGTTTCATTTTGCCGACGAAAGAAAAAAAGTATATGAACTGGCACATAACATGCGGTGGGCCTTTGACTGTCCAACGCAACAGTTCTTTGCCAAACTTAGTCCACGCGTATGGGACCGGTCCAGCCACAACCCGATTGCGGTGCTGAATGAGATCAGTGATCAAGAGCTTCATTCCCGCCTCTTGAATAAAGAAACTCTTACCGAGCTCAACTCATGTTACGATTCTCTCTGCCGGTACATCGCGAAGGTCAATACTCCACCTCAGATGCTGAAGAAATTTGAAAAACACCCCGTCGCATACTTCAGCGCCGAGATAGGAATTCACGAGAGCCTTCCGATCTATTCGGGCGGATTGGGAATCCTCTCCGGCGATCACACAAAGAGCGCGAGCGATATCGGACTTAATTTTATCGGGGTGACGCTCTTCTACAGACAGGGCTATTTCACTCAGCGTATCAACAGCGAAGGGTGGCAACTGGAAGAGTACGCTCAGCATGATTATACTAACCTCCCGATCACGCCGGTAACGGATGAAGGAGGAAACCTCGCAAAGGTGCAAGTCCAAATAGGAAGAAGCCTCGTCTCGGTAGCGGCTTACAAGGTGCTTGTGGGGCGATCCATCCTTTATCTTCTCGAGACTAACCTGCCGGAGAACGAGGAGCATTACCGTGACCTGACCTCCAGGGTTTACGGCGGCGACAGCACAACTAGAATTTCCCAGGAGATTATCCTCGGCATTGGCGGCGCGAAAATCCTGAGGACGCTCGAATATGAACCGGCAGTCTATCATATGAACGAAGGGCACTCCGCCTTTCTTACCCTGGAACTCCTTCATGAGCAGATGCTGCTGGGGAAGAGTATTCACCGGGCGGTTGAAGAGGTTAAGAAAAAGTGCGTCTTCACGACCCACACACCGGTGGCCGCGGGGCATGACAGGTTCACGCAAGACCTGATTAACTTCAGTCTGAGCGGGTTCGTCTCTTCGCTCGGGATTTCACTTGATGAGTTTATGGGGTACGGACGAGTGAATCCTTCAGATAAAGCCGAGTCATTCTGCATGACGGTCCTTGCTCTAAAGATGAGCCGGGGAGCAAATGCGGTTAGTGAGTTGAACGGCAGGGTGAGCAGACAAATGTGGACTGGGCTCTACCCTGGAAAGAAGGCGGAACAAGTCCCGATTGGGCATATCACTAATGGTATCCACAACCTGACATGGCTGTCAATGGAAGCAAGAGCGCTATACGAAAATTCAATCGGACCCAAATGGCACGAAAAGATCACGCAACCAGCGTCATGGAAAGCCGCGATTGCGAAGCTCCCTGACGAGGAGATATGGGCGCTTCGCTACACACTTCGTCGGAGGTTGATCGAATTCGTCCGTGAGAAAATGCGGAAGCAGCAGATCAGATACGGTAACTCGTCGGACTGGGTTGAGAAAATTCTATCCGCGGATGCGCTTACGATCGGGTTTTCACGAAGATTCGCCACGTACAAACGGGCCCCGTTGATTTTCACAGATATGGATAGGGCGGCGCGAATACTTGGCGATCCCAAGCGGCCGATTCAAATTATTTTCAGCGGCAAGGCTCATCCGAGAGACGATGCTGGCAAAGCTTTCATTCAGCAGGTCATACGTCTCAGCCGCGACCCAAGATTTACCGGCAGGGTCGTCTTCCTGGAAGATTATGACATGGCCGTGGCCAGACAGTTGATCGCCGGATGCGATTTATGGTTAAACAACCCCCGACGTCCTTTGGAGGCAAGCGGTACCAGCGGACAGAAAGTCATTCTCAACGGAGGGTTGAATTGCAGTGTCATGGATGGCTGGTGGAGGGAAGCGTACAACGGAAAGAACGGATTCTCAATTGGAGAAGACAAGGATTCTCAGCTTTCCGTGGATCAGCAGGACAAAATCGATGCGGCAAATCTTTATGACGTGATCGAGAACAAGGTCATCCCCCTGTTTTACGATAGAGTCGCATCCGGCTTGCCTCTGAAATGGATCAAGATGATAAAAGATTCTATAAGGACTATAGCGCCGATATATAATACAGATAGAATGGTGAGAGAATACGTAACCAAGTATTACCTAGCAAAGTAAGAGAGGTCGGAACAAAATGACAAAACTTGAAGAGCAATGCATCAATACAATAAGATTTCTGGCGGTCGACGCGGTGCAGAAGGCAAATTCGGGTCACCCGGGAATGCCGATGGGTACTGCGCCAATCGGATATCTTCTGTGGACAAAATATCTGAAGCATAATCCCGGTAATCCAAAATGGGCCGACCGTGACAGGTTTGTTCTCTCCGCAGGACATGGCTCCATGCTTTTGTATTCGCTCCTTCATCTGACCGGCTACAAAGTTTCACTGGATGACCTGAAAAATTTCAGGCAGTACGGGAGTATCACGCCGGGGCATCCGGAATACGGACTCACGCCTGGAGTGGAAACCACAACCGGTCCGCTCGGGCAGGGACTCGGCAACGCGGTCGGGATGGCGATAGCCGAAGAACATCTAGCAGCATATTTCAACCGCGACGGATTTAAGATAGTGGACCACTATACCTACGCGATCTCCGGCGACGGCTGCATGATGGAAGGGATTACCAGCGAAGCGAGCTCTATAGCGGGGCATCTCAAGCTCGGCAAGTTGGTGGTTTTCTACGACGATAACCACATCACCATAGAAGGGAAGACGGACATTGCTTTCAGCGAGGATGTCCTCGCTCGCTATGCGGCCTACGGCTGGCATACTCAGCGTGTTTCGGATGGCAACGACCTCGATGCAATCGCGAAGGCGATCGAGGCTGCCAAAGCGGTTAAGGACAAACCGTCAGTCATTGCAGTCAGAACACATATCGGTTATGGTTCACCGAACAAGCAGGATACCGGCGAAGCACACGGCTCGCCGCTCGGCGATAAGGAAGTCGAGTTGACAAAGAAGAATCTCGGATGGCCTCTCGAACCGAAGTTCTTAGTTCCCGATGAAGCGCTGAAGGTGTTTCGCGGCTGCGCCGATACGGGTAAGAAATTCGAGGATAGTTGGACCAAACTGTTCGAAGAGTACAAGAAGAAATATCCCGATCTTGCTAAGGAATTTCTCGCATGGATGTCAGGAGAAGTGCCTGCGGATGCTTTCAAGGACGTACCGGTGTTTGATCCTGCCGCCGGACAAGTGGCCACGAGGTCAGCATCCGGGAAGGTCATGAACGCTTTCGGGCCGAAGGTGAAGAACTTCCTCGGCGGCGCCGCCGACCTCTCACCGTCAACCGACACCATAATGAAAGACACCGGATCTTTCTCGGCAACCGACAGGCTTGGACGAAACTTCCACTTTGGAATCCGCGAGCATGGCATGGGTGCGATAATGAACGGCATGGCTGCTCACGGCGGGCTCATCCCGTTCGGCGCAACATTCCTCGTCTTTTCTGATTACATGCGCCCGCCTATAAGACTCGCCGCCCTATCGCGCTTCCGGACGATTTACGTCTTCACACACGATAGTATCGGTCTCGGCGAGGACGGGCCGACGCACCAGCCCATAGAGCATTTCATGGTCCTCCGGGATATTCCGAATATGGTCTTCGTGCGCCCGGCGGACGCGAACGAAACTGCGGAAGCATGGAAGTTTGCCATAAATTATAAGAAAGGACCAGTCGCGTTGGCGCTCACCAGGCAGAAACTTCCTGTAATAGACGCGAAGAAATATTCCGGCGCCGAAGGACTTCAGAATGGCGCGTACGTATTGGCCGAATCGGGCAAACCCGATGCGATAATAATCGCCACCGGCAGCGAAGTCTCAGTCGCCATGGCGGCGTATGAGCAGCTTGCTGCCAGTGGAAAGAAAGTGAGACTCATCAGCATGCCGAGCTGGGAAGTATTTGACCAGCAGGACGAGAAGTACCGCGAATCAGTTCTACCTTCGTCCGTGACGAAGAGGGTCTCCATCGAAGCAGGCATCACAAAGGGATGGAGCCGGTACGTTGGCGACAAAGGAATCTCAATAGGGATCGATAAGTTCGGCGCCTCAGCGCCCGGACCGATAGTTATGAAGGAATACGGAATAACGAGCGAGGCGGTCGTTGCGGCGGTGGAAAAACTGCTGAAGTAGAAATTGAAGCGGACATTCGGCGGTTCGTGCTCGGACCGCCGATGTGCCACGTCCATGCA
>JAJYOS010000236.1 GCA_021796055.1 Bacteroidota bacterium | reverse complement strand
AATCGAGGAAGGAGACGAACAGGAAATAAAAACAAGACTGAAGTTGATTGAGGAAATGGCACAGAAGCCGGAGACCGTTTACAGATCGGCTGTGTGCAGGTTCGTCCGAGCAGTGGACTTGATCGGTCAGATCATTGACATCCCTGTCGGGACGGGGGAGAAAGACAGAGTGCTCAAAACGCTTGGTTCGACATTCGATTGTCTTTGCATCGATGACATAGGGTCTGAACGAGAGACTGAGGCATCGAAGCAAATTCTCTACAACATCGTTGACGCCCGATATTTGAATAATCTCTCAACGATTGTCACGACCAACCGTAAGGCGGAGGATTTTTATAAGAACGATCCCGCAATCTACGGGAGGTTGTGTGAGGAAGGCGAAGTCATAGAGGTCAGCGGGATCAATTGGAGACTGACTTGACAAGGAGGAATTCGCGGGCTTTTGCAGAAGGAACGGATGCTTGTCTAAGGAAAACTCTGTTTTGTGCCTGGCCAATTCTATCGTAAGTCTCAGTGAGGCTGAGGGAAGAAACCTGCGGAAGAGAATCGGACACGCCTAAAAAGAGCGAAGGGTTTGAACGCTCTGGTGAAAAAATGGTGAAAGTCTTGCCCGAAAACTGCAAAACTGGTGCGTTTCAGCATTCGGGCACGTGCTTAGGAAGCACATGCTCATTTGAGTCGTCTTATCCTTCGCGCGTAAACCTCCGATGTCCCCAGCGTTCTGGCTATTTTGGAAAGGTCATCGGCGCTGTGTTTTCGGATATACAGCCTTCGCAGTGCGTTGACGCAATCGTTGGAGAAGTAGACTGAAGTTTTGTTGAACGTCTCAAATAGTTGGACGAACTTTTCCAGTCCCGCAATTGCCAGAACATCCTGCAAGTCCTCGTTGAGAGCATTGGCCGCGTTCGGCTCTCTCAGAACCTCCCCCATCCACTTCAAGTCTGACATTACCGGAATATACTTTTCCTCAGCGACTTCTAAAATGGGTTTCTTGCCCGTTGGATTGCCCCAGGACGGGCGAACGCGGGCTAAGGGTACAAAGATACTGTCCACAGAACTTTGCTGTACCATGATGTGAAATTTAGAATGCTTAGGCTATTGACTTCGCTGTGATGGAATGATAATTTTCAACTATGAAGTTCTTGAATGTGGCAATTCAAGTCAGAGATTTTTCGGAAGGTCCGATTGGCTTCGACAGGCAGCCACAGCCTAAGAATTTCTCCAGTCGGGCTTTTCGATTCAATGCACTTCATCCGGGAAAAGCGGCAACACACTCACCAAAAGACTCACCAGAGTGGCCCAGGACGTCGCCCTCTCAAGGCGAAAACACGGGTTCGACTCCCGTTAGCGCTACAAACCTCCGGGAAATTCCAAACACCAAAATCCAAGCTCCAGACAAATCCCAAGAGTCAAAGAGATAAATCTCAAGCTCTTCCCGGTTTAGGCTGTTAACAGGTTGGAGCCTTGTTTTTTTCTGGAACTTGTAGGTTGGAGACCGGAGCTTAGTCCAGGTATTTCTCTACAGTGGACTCGAAGAACGCTTTGCTTCTTACTCCGATCCACTTTTGCACGATCTGGCCGTCCTTATTGACGAGGAAAGACGTAGGTATCGCGTTTATATTCCCGTAAGCGTCGGCGATGTCATCGTTGTCGATCACTATCTGGTAAGTGAGTCCGTTCTTTGACGCAAAGTCGGAGACGTCGCTCAGTATTCCGTCGCCCCTGTCTTCCGACACACCGATCACCACGAGTCCCTCCGGCGCGTATTGTTTGCTTATCGCCTCAATGTCGGGAAGTTCCTTCTTGCAGGGGCCGCACCATGTGGCCCAAAAATTTACGAGGACTGTTTTCCCTTTCAGTGTGCTGAGAGAGACTTTCTGACCCTTGCTATCATACCATGAGAAATCTGATGCCGCCTGCCCGGTTGCCGGTCTGATGCCGGATACGAGCGACACGTTGTCCTGGTAGGTTGCCTTCGCCGAAGTCTGGGCGGCCGAGGCCTGTTGTTTAGCGGGTTGATTGCCGCAGGAAGCGAGGGCAAAGAACACAAGTAATATCGGCATCTTCTTCATCACTGCACCGTCCCGTCAGATGTTTTCAGGTAATTAATAAGATCTTTCTTTTCCAGGTTTGCTGTCGCGACGTAGACGTGGTCGTCGGAACGCCACACTGCCTGCGTGTCGCCGTTCTCATCCATTCCCCAGTACCATTTATCTTTCCCCATCGCCTCGGTGCAGCTGGACGGAAGCGAAACGTCCTTTGTGGCTATAGCCGCCTCCGGGAAACTGTATATGTAGATGTATCCTTCGCCTATCTTGTAGACGACATGGGTTACCTTGCCGCCGTCCGTACTTGTGACACTTCCGCCAACCCAGTCGGCGCTGGGAACCGACGGAAGCGGGATGCTGTAACCGGCGTTCTGGTTGAGAAAAGCGGATACGTCGGAGGTCGTGATCGCCGTAATTTGCGGTTTGAATTTTCCGCTGAGTACATCCTGGAAATTGTTCATGGCCAGGAGGAGTGCGTCCTGTTCGGAAGCCTGGACGACTCCGGCGGATTCATCCGGGGATATAGGCAGTATCACGTTGGATTTGTTGGCAAAGAAGAGTGCGATGCCGATGATCGCCACTACGCCGACCGCCAGTATCGGCTGGAAGATACCGCTGGAAAACAGCTTACGGAAAAATCCCTCCCGGGGTTTTGGCGATTTTTCCGCCGAGAGCTGTGCCATTATCGACCTTTTCAGGTCGTAGGGAACGTCGACGAGCGTTATCTTCCTTCTGAGGTAAGCCTTAGTCAGCTTCTCGAGTTCGTACTCGTCTTTGCAGCTCCCGCAAATCTCGATGTGTGCGTAAAACCCTTGTGACTCGTCTTTCCTGAGCTCGTTGTCAACGGCTCCGCTCATCAACTCGCGTGACTCTCTGCAATCCACCTTTGTCTACTCCCTCCACATTCAATCTCCGCTTGTCTCAACATCGACATCTTTAAATCCTCGTCCGAGCGCGTAATCCCTCAGCATTGAACGCAGCATCTTCCGCCCCCGATGGAGGCGCGATCTGACGGTGCCGATCGGTATCTCGATAAAATCGGCGATCTCTTCGTATGTGTAGCCTTCAATGTCGCACAAGATGACAACCGTTCTGAAATCTTCAGGGAGCTCCTGCAGCGCTTTTGCGACCTCGTCCTCAAATAAATTTCCGAATATTTTTTCCTGCAGGTCGTTCGTATCAACCGTAGAATCCTTGACACTGGCGTAAAAGTCTTTGATGTCGTCGTAATCTATCTTGTCGGGTTCTTTGGACTCCTTCCGATACCGGTTGATGTACGAGTTCTTCATTATTCGGAACAACCACGCTTTTGCATTCGTTCCCTGGGCGTACTTATCGAAGAAACGGTAGGCTTTCATGTAGGTTTCCTGCACGAGATCTTTCGCGTCGTCCGGGTCTCCCGTCATGCGGAGGGCGAAGTTGTAGAGGGCCGCCATGTGAGGAAGCATCTCGTTTTCGAAGCTCTTGTGCTTCGCAGGGGTCTGTTCTATTTTCATAAAAGGAAGAGGACGAATTTCTTGATTTTAGAACACTTTTTTATTATAACACTCGATAGAAACTAAGGCAAGGTCAGCCGCCTATGGTTTGCAGCAATCTGGAAGGTAAAACCGCATCGAAGTCAGGACGGCTTGTCGTTCGGATTTTGAAGGGCCCTTGCTCGGCACTCGTTTCAGTATTTGGATTTCCTCGGGTTGACGGCAACGTTTGCGATCCAGTCAGGCTGCAACTTAATTATGTGCCCGCTCCTTCTGGCAGATTGTCCGCGCATTGGGTAATATTGTTTTTGTGGATACCAACTGAAACGGAGGAGGAGACCTGATGCGAACCAAAAAGCTTGGAACAAACGGACCCGAATTGACCGTCGTGGGATTCGGTGCATGGGCAATCGGAGGCCCCTGGGAATTCGGCTGGGGCGCGGTTGACGACGATGCCTCGGTCAAGGCTATTCATAAGGCGCTGGATCTCGGTATTAATTGGATAGATACCGCAGCAGTTTACGGACTCGGGCATTCTGAGGAGGTCGTGGCGAGAGCCGTTGCGGGCAAACGCGACAGAGTTTTTCTTGCCACAAAGTGCGGCATGGTGTGGGACGACAGGCGGAAAGTGAAGATCCATCTCGGGCCAGCGAGCATCAGGAAGGAAATTGAAAACAGTCTGCGCAGACTCAAGACCGATCACGTCGACCTGTACCAGTTCCATTGGCCCGACCCCGACACGCCCGTGGAGGAATCGTGGAAAGTCATGGCCGACCTGAAGCAGGAAGGCAAAGCCAGGCATATCGGCGTCTGCAATTTTAACGTGGATCTTCTGAGAAGATGTGCATCCGTTGCGCCGGTACAGTCCCTTCAACCGATATACAATCTGTTGAAGCAGGATGTCGCCGCGGGGATTCTCCCTTATTGCCGTCAGAACGGGATTGGGGTCGTCGCGTACAGCCCGATGATGTCCGGACTCCTTACCGGGAAGTTCGACATGAAGCGTGTTGCCTCTGACGACTGGCGCAGACAAAGTCCCACGTTCAAGGAGCCGCTTCTCTCGAAAGAGATTACGTTTGTCGACAGGCTTCGTCCGATCGCCGCAAAATACCGGAAGACCGTCGGTCAGCTCTCGGTGGCCTGGGTGAACATGAATCCTGCCGTCACATCTTCCATTGTCGGGGCGCGGACGGACCGTCATGTCGAAGAGAATGTCGGAAGTGATTTTTCAATCGAAGCCGCCGACATGAAAGAAATTGCCCGGGTATTAAAGGAAACTGTGGGGTGACTATTCAGATAATGGACGCCGAAAATCTTCTGAAGGCCTCGACGACTTCTGTGTTGACAAATTGGCGCTTCAGCGGTGAAAATATTTCTCTTTATGTCTCCTGTATTGTTAGATTTGTCCAGCCTGATATGTGACGACGCCGCAGAGTTCAATTCCGCGCTTGTTTTTGGACCTTTTTTGTCGGCACATCTATTGAACCGTAGATGGATTGAAAACAAAAAAGGAGGAAAATAAAATGGCGATTACAAGATGGAAACCCGAGTCTGAACTCTCCTCGTGGAGTCCGTTCAGAGATCTTTTCAACATGCAGAGAGAAATAGGACACGTCTTCGACAGCCTGTTACCTGATTACAGCACCGAAAGTGCGTTCACCGCTCAGTGGGCTCCGCGAGTGGATGTAATGGAACAGAAGGATGCCTATCTGATTAAAGCGGAATTGCCCGGTGTCAACAGGGGCGACGTCAAGATCACAGTACACGACAGCGTCCTTACGGTCAGAGGTGAGAAGAAGCAGGAGAAAGAAGAGAAAGACACAAACATGCATCGTATCGAACGGTCGTTCGGATTATTCGAGAGATCCTTCTCGCTTCCGACAACCGTGAAGAGCGATAAGATCGACGCTTCTTTCAGGGACGGGATTCTGACGATTACGTTGCCTAAGGTTGAAGAGGCGAAACCGAAAGAGATTGAGGTAAAGGTCTCTTAAATCGAGACCGGACAATGGGGCTCCCGGAAGCGGGAGCCTCGTTGTATCGGTGCACAGGAGGAATAATGTTACAGCAGACCGCGACAGAGAAACCCCACCACAGCCCGTCAATTCTCGATGCCTTTTCCGCCGGCTATTCCGACAAGAGAGAACATGAGAAGGACCTGAAATATCTGAAGGACGATTATTCGGCAGCGTTGCAGCTGGCGGCCGATTTGTCTTCACATGCGAAATGGATCCCGTATCCTTTTCTCATAAACCGGCTGAAGAAGATCGCCGATGAAGTGCGCACCAAGGCTGAACTCTTGAGGATTAAAATCGTAGAGCTCGGAGGTGCCGTACCGCAGTCAGCCGTCGAGAACCGCGAAGACGTCGAGTTTCGCGTAAATGTCAGGCGGCTTGCCAAAGACATGGAGGCGCATGCTGCCTTCAGCGAACTCCTGGTGCACCAGAAGAACAACATCAGGGACGCAGGTGTACTTAAAATAATTGAAATGATCGCGTCTGAAATGCAAAATCAAAAAGATGAATTAATGGATATAGTAATGAGATTGTCCTAGATAGCCGGGGATCTCTTTTAGCCAGGAGGAATAGATGTCTGAAAAGAATTTTGACAAAGATGAACAGATAGTGATGGAAGATCCGGGAAAGCTGTATAACCAGGAAATACTTCCGATCATGCCGCTGAGGAATTCGGTTTTTTACCCGCGGCAGATGATGCCGCTCACGGTCGGCAGAAAGAGCACGATACAGCTGGTCGACGAAGCGTTCAGGGACGATCTTCCCATTCTGATTGTCGCGCAGAAAGACGCGAACACTGAGCGGCCTGCTTCCGACGACATTTACAGGATCGGTACGGTTGCCCGAATACTTAAAGTATATAACATGCCCGACGGATCGAAAAGCGTTTTCGTGCAGGGACTCTACAGGGCGCAGGTCTTCAACCTGGTCCAGCAGGACCCGTACCTGAAGGGCTTTGTCCAGAGGATAGAGGAGAAGAAAGCGGAAGGAATAGAGGCGGAGGCGCTTACCGGGGCAATCAAGAACAGTTTCCGCAAAGCAGTCGACCTGGCCCCGGACCTTACGCCGGAACACCTCGGACTCCTTCTCAATACCGAGGACCCCGGTCATGTCGCCGACATGGCGATGTGGCTCATCAACATCCCGGTCAAGGAAAAACAGGAAGTCCTCGAGGAGCTTGACACGAGTGAACGCCTGAGGAAATCGAATCTCTACCTGAGCAAACTGGTCCAGCGACTGGAGCTGGGAAACAAGATCCAGTCCGAAGTACAGGACGAGATAAACAAAAGTCAGCGCGATTACTTCCTTCGCGAGCAGATGAAGGCAATAAAACACGAGCTTGGTGATGACGATGAAAATGTCGAATTGAACGAGCTCCGGAAGAGAATCGAGGAGGGCAACTACCCGGAAGAAATGAAGAAGACTGCCTCCAAGGAGCTCGACAGGTTACAGAGGATGCACCCTTCGAGTGCGGAGTACACGGTCGCGCGCACTTATCTCGACTGGCTGCTTGATCTTCCCTGGGGCGTTTCCACCGAAGACAATCTCGACATAACGGGAGCCCAGAAATCTCTTGAGCGGGATCATTACGGCCTGGACAAGGTAAAGAAGAGAATACTCGAGTATCTCGCGGTTCGCAAACTGAAGGATGACATGCGGGGTCCGATACTCTGCTTCGTCGGCCCTCCGGGTGTCGGGAAGACGAGTCTCGGGAAATCGATAGCCAAAGCATTGGGGAGGAAGTTTGTCCGCATGTCGCTGGGAGGCGTGCACGACGAAGCTGAAATCCGCGGTCACAGAAGAACATATATAGGAGCGCTGCCAGGCAGAATAATCCAGGGGATAAAGAAGGCGGGCTCGAATAATCCCGTTTTTATGCTCGATGAAGTCGATAAGATCGGAATGGACTTCAGAGGCGATCCGTCCAGCGCACTTCTCGAAGTCCTCGATCCGGAACAGAATTTCTCGTTCAGCGACCATTATCTTGAAATCCCGTTCGACCTCTCGAAGGTTATGTTCATCGCAACCGGGAACATGATGGAGCCTATTCCGCCTGCCTTGAGAGACAGGATGGAAATAATCGAGATCCCGAGTTATATAGAAGACGAGAAGCTCCACATCGCGCGCAATTTCCTCGTGCCCAAGCAGGCGGAAGAACACGGCCTGAAGGATAAGAGGATAGACTTCAGCGACGAAGCGCTCCATTTCATCATCTCCGGATACACGAGAGAGGCAGGCGTGCGGAACCTTGAGAGAAAAATAGCCGATGTTTGCCGCGGCGTCGCAATGGAAGTCGCGGGAGGATCGAAGGACAAGTTCGTGATCGGACGCGAGGCCGTCATCAAATACCTCGGAAATCAGAAGTTCTATCCCGAAGTCTCGGAGAGGTTGAATAAGCCAGGCATAGCAACCGGCCTTGCCTGGACTCCGGTTGGCGGCGATATACTTTTCATAGAAGCCTCGAAAATGAAAGGAAAGGGGAGCCTCATACTGACCGGACAACTCGGCGATGTCATGAAGGAGTCGGCGCAGGCCGCGCTCAGTTTCATCGGGGCTAATGCCGAAGCGCTCGGCGTCGAGCCGGATTTCCGGGAGAAGTATGACATCCATGTCCACGTCCCTGCGGGTGCGGTGCCGAAGGACGGTCCGTCTGCGGGAGTTACGATGTTGACCGCTCTTGTGTCCCTGCTGACCGGCAGGCTGGTGAGAAACGATCTGGCAATGACCGGAGAGATAACATTGCGGGGCGCAGTCCTTCCAATCGGCGGAGTCAAGGAGAAAGTCATCGCGGCCGTGCGATCCGGCATAAAAACCGTCATTCTTCCGAAGAAGAACGAGCTCGACCTCGACGAGGTACCTGCTCACGTGCGTGACCAGCTGAAATTCAAATTTGTGGGCGAGATGCACGAAGTACTCAGCTTCGCCCTCCGTCCTTTGAAGAAGGATGACAAG
>JAJYOS010000235.1 GCA_021796055.1 Bacteroidota bacterium | reverse complement strand
GACGTTTCTCAATCCGCTCGTCCTTATCGGGCTGATCGCGGCGGGGATTCCGTTACTCATTCATCTCCTGCAGCTTAAGAAGCTGAGACGGGTAGACTTTTCTTCAATAAGATTCCTTAAGGAGATACAGCACGCTTCCGCCAAGCGCGTGAAGCTTCGAGATTATCTGCTCCTTCTCCTCCGTACTCTCGCCATCGCGTCTCTCGTCATTGCCTTTTCCCGCCCGGCTGTGAAGGGATTCCTCGGGACAAATTCAAAGACGTTTGCTGTCATGATTGTCGATAATTCTCCGTCGACCACGGCCCGAAACGCGTACGGCGAAATAGCATCGCAGATCAGGACGGTTTCGGCCGCGCTGCTGAACAACCTTCACAACGGCGACGATGCCGCCTTAGTCCTTACGTCATCAGCGGGCGACACAGGCGCGGCTGCGTCATCCCTTACTCCAGGGACTCTTTCTAATTTGGTGTTGAGGTCGAGGCCTTCCAACGTGAGCCGTAACTACGACGCGGCTATTGACGAATCGCTCTCGAAGCTCAGAAGTTCAGGTTATGTCGACAGGGAAATTTACATCGTTGGTGATATGCAGCGTGGCGAGTTCGAGAAGGTAACACCTGCTGATGTCCCCCTGAACACCAGGATATTTTTCGTACGAATGGATGAATCGCCGAACGATAATCTTTCCGTCTCAGGCGTGAAGATGCTCAACCCCGTGGTAGAGGTCAACTTACCCTCGGAAGTTGAAGCGACCGTGGTTAACAACGACGGCTCGGACAAGAGCGGCATTGTCGTTAGCCTCTTTATAGATGGGAAGAAGGTCGCGCAGTCGGTAGTTGATGTCGGGGCGGGCGTTTCGCGCCCGGTCAAGCTGGCATTTAGCGTGCCCTCCGGCGGCTTTCACGAGGGAAGTGTGCGGATCGACGATAACTCGATCCAGCGCGATAACAATTACTACTTTGCTTTTTACGCGATCCAGAGACTTAATGTCGTTGTCGTCAGTGAGAGCCCCCGGGGGAGCGACTTCGTGCTCCGTGCCGCGCAGGCGGTAATGGATACTTCTACCGCGATCGACTTGAGGGTTGTGACTCCGGATAATTTCGTGTACATGAATCTCGCCGGCGTGGATGTGGTCGTGGTTGAGTCCTATCCGTCAACGGCCGGGCCTTCCGGATTAGGCCTAGGGTTCGCTACTAAAGTGAGGCGGTTTGTCGAAGCAGGCGGCGGCGCGATTCTCTTCGCCCCGAAACCCGATGAAGTTAGCGCCTATGTTCCTCTCGTCGAAGGCTTGAAAATAGGGGTGGTCAAGGGACTATGGTCTGGAACGGGGAACTCATTCCTGAGTCTTGAGCATGTCAATGTTTCCGATAAATTCTTTTCGGGGATCTTCTCGACCGGGCAGGGCGCCGAGAAGATCAAGCGAAGCCTCGTGACCAAGATTTTGCGTGGCGTCGAAATTGAGGCCAACCCATTTGCTCATATTCTAATGAGCACATCATCAGGTCCATTTCTCCTCGACAGGGAAGTGGAAAACGGTTTCGCCTTTGCCATCGCATCCGGACCAGACACCGCATCGTCGACTTTTCCTGTCTCACCATTTTTTCCGGTGGTGGTACAGCGGGCTCTGTTTTACTCCGCGGCGGTGAGCCGCAGGCCGGCACAGGTGTACGCTGGAGAGGAGGCGACGTTCCGTTACTCCGGTGGAGGCATAAAATCCGCGTCACTTGTCTTCCCGTCAGGAGATAGGTCTGAAGTTGTGCCCGAATATGTCGGAGGGACGGCGCGCTTTACTTTTCACGATCTTGACAGGCTTGGAACTTACGCCCTTGTCGGCAGGGATACGCTTACTGACATCTCGGTTAACATAAATCCGCGCGAATCCGATCTCGCCCAGGAGTCTGACTCCGGCATCAAGAACTTCGCACGAAAGATAGGCTTCTCATCCGACAACGTTTATATCGTGCAGGGAGGCAAGAATACAGTCGAGTCGGTCGATAGGCTCAGGCGCGGCGAGGACTTGTCATCGCTCTTTGCCGGCGCCGCTTTGATATTCCTCATAGCAGAGATTTTTGTCTCCAGAATGAAGACCATTTCTTAAACGAAGAGATTATATTTAAGTGAAGCTTATGATTCAAAAAGTGAGGTGTTAAAAAAGAAGTTGATTTCAACCAGCGATAAGCTTGATCGTGCGCTCGTTGTAGGGGTGATGTTCAAAAATGACGAACGCGTGCATGTTGAAGAGTATGTCAACGAGGTTGTACTTCTCGCGGATACAGCGGGCGCAAGAGTCGTGAGGTCTGTTTTTCAGGAGAGACAATCCGCCGATCCGGCGTACTTCATCGGAAAGGGGAAGGCTGAAGAGATAGGCCAGATATGTGAATTCGAGGATATTAATCTAGTTATATTCGACGACGACCTTTCCGGGGTTCAGATAAGGAATCTCGAAACGATCATTAAGAAGAGGGTCCTTGACAGAAGCGGGCTGATACTGGATATCTTCGCTCTTCGGGCGAGGAGCCGCGAGGCGAAGCTGCAGGTTGAGATGGCGCAGCTAAAATACAATATGTCGAGGCTTGCCGGTCAGTGGCAGCACTTCTCGAAACAATACGGCGTGATCGGCACGAGAGGACCTGGCGAGAAGCAGATCGAAGTCGACCGCAGGGTGATCAAGAAGCGAATATCGGCCCTGCGTGAGAAGCTGGACGACATCGCCGGTCAACGCGAGCTTAGGAGAGCGCAGAGAAACGAGTTTCCTAAATTTGCCCTTGTCGGTTATACCAACGCAGGCAAGTCGACACTTATGAACGCGCTCAGCGGCGCTGAGACTTTCGTGGAGAACAGGCTCTTTGCCACGCTCGATACTTTCACGCGTAAGACATTCCTTAGCAGTTCGATCCAGTGCCTCCT
Source organism: Bacteroidota bacterium (assembly GCA_021796055.1). The sequence continues at coordinate 5,593 of JAJYOS010000235.1, read as the reverse complement.
CGTTGATACCGTGGGATTCATCCGAAAGCTCCCTCCTGATCTCGTCGCGTCATTTAAATCGACGTTGGAAGAGGTCGCTTTCGCCGATTACATACTGCATGTCGTAGATATTTCCAGCCCGACTTTCCGCGAGCAGATCGATGTGGTCAACGAGACCTTGACGCAGCTCGGATGCGCCGATAAGCCGACGGTAATAGTGTTCAACAAAGTGGACCGTGTCGCCGAGTTCGGTCTCGTCAGGAGCGTGCTGAACGAATTCAACGGTAGCTCGGTCGCCATTTCAGCGGAACGGCATATCAACCTGAACCAGCTCAAGGAAAAAATGCTCGAGCTTATGGGGTCGGATATTGTCGAGAAGTCTTTTCGAATAAAGCCAACGCAGCCGGAGAAACTGGCGAAGATACTCTCGGTCGCGGAATTCGTTCAATCTACAGGATCGTTTGGAGGGGGCGATCAACCTGAGAGCTTCCAGCTGAAGGTACGCATGAGGAAAAAAGACTGGGAAAAACTCAAGCGCGAAATATACGCCTGACCAATAGACGGAGAATCAATGAACGTCATAGATAAGACACTCTATCATCAGATACATCCGTTCAAAATGGTCACCGATGTAGTGGCGGCATTTGTCGCGGTATATCTTTTCTGGCTTCATCTCCTTATCGAGGGGCTCGTCGTTGGATTTGTCCCGTCGCTCGTGATATCATTCTTCATGATAAGAACGATGGAGTTCGACAGGGAGAAGCAATCCGCGTTCGGGAAATATGTGAAGAGATACTTGGGACGCGGCGCGGATACGACGCGCTCGTTAGGTTTCTTAGTGATGCTCGGAGGAGGATGGTTCCGCATGCTCTGGCTCGTGGCCCTCGGCTTTCTCATAATTGTCGCCGCGTGGGTGAATGGGCTCGTTTACAAGCGCGCGATGCCGGCAGAGGCCCCGAGGAAGAAGAAATCAAGATAGGGCGGATTGGTAGCGTACTATCGGAGGAAAACCGTTTGCGTCGAGATCCGTTTCAATTCGGCATTCAGAAGCGCCTCAGGTTTCCTAGGACGACTACCTAATAGTTGACCAGTCCATAATTCCGTTGTCTCTGAAGGCCACAACACTTTCTGTCTCATTCCCGTCAGGCTTATCCTCATCTTAAACTCAAGTTCACATTGGCTTAATGTGTCGTTCGTAGTTTGTTGTAAAGAGGGTAACAAAGGCGCTGCCACAGTCAAGGCCTCCACAAGACCACACCATCCAAGCCACAGTTCAAAGCAAGCGGCGCCTTTTTGTCTTGACTTGTATCGATATATGTATTACTCTACATATATAATTTTGTAATCGAGATGAAAAACGTTGGTGTCATATTTGCCGCGCTGAGTGATCCCACAAGGAGACGTGTTCTTGAAAATCTACGGAGCGAAGACCTCACTCCTTCCGAACTTCTTCAACGGATAGAAGTGAGTCAGCCTACTCTTTCACATCACCTCGACATATTGAAACGAGCGGAGCTTGTGGAGACTGCACGCGAAGGACAGTTTATCCGATATTCGCTCAACATGACAATTTTTGAGATGGCACTTGAATACATGGCTTCACTCACCAAGAAGGGGAAATCAAAATGAAGCTAAGCTGGAAACGCGAAATACTTCCCTGGTGTCTGTTTATTGCTATGGTTATCGTCGGAGCATATTACTACCCGCTCTTGCCAAGCGTGGTGCCGAGTCACTTTGGCTTGAACGGAAAGCCGGATGGATGGATGACAAAGCCGATCTTCTTCATCGCGGGTCTCTTTCCTTTTTTGCTTGTCTATTTATTGCTGACCTTCCTTCCGTTTTTCGATCCACTGAAGAAAAAGATCGAGCCCAGGTTTAATGTGATTTTGAGATTGCGGGATGTCGTCCTCGTCTTCACGGCGGTGATTTTCTTAATTACTCTGAAAGGAGCGCACGACAAAATACTGAGCGTAAACGTATTCGGCATAGCGATCGGGCTCCTCTTCATCGTGATGGGCAATTATATGCCCAAGGTGCCGCAGAATTGGTTCTTCGGAATAAGGTCACCGTGGTCGATCTCATCGGAGATGGTCTGGAAGAAGACACACATATTGGGAGGCTGGTTATTTACTCTCGCGGGGATCGTTTATATCGTGTTTGTATCTTTGAAATTAAGGCCTTTGTTAGGGCTGTACGTTTTAATTGTTGCGGCAATTGTTCCATACGCATATTCGTTTTTTATTTTCAAAAAGCTGCAGAAGACAGGCAGCCAGGCGGGCTAAAATCCTGAATTCGAAAAGGACGGCGTGAGGCCAGCCAGGCATCTAATGTGGCGAACTTTACGGACCGTCGATAATGGCTGTCATAGAACCATCAGACACACAGAACAGGAAAGCGGGAATTGAGAAATGAAGAACTATTTGTTACTTGCGATAACTCTTTTTGCTATGATATTGATCGTTCCGGTCAGATCGATGGCATCGGACGGTGCCAACGTGAAGACCGCTCGAAAGGTCATCGGGCTTCTCAATAAAGGAGAATACTTCCAAGTCACTTCCAACTTTGACAGCACTATGAAAAAGGCTGCTCCCGAATCAAGGCTTCGCGCGATTTGGACTTCGCTCATCAAGCAAACCGGAAAGTTGCAGGAAGAACTCAGCGACACTTCGTTTGATTTCAATGGGTATAACATAGTGATCGTGACCTGCCAGTTCGTCAAATCGAAATTAGATGTGAAGGTTGTCTTCGACAGAGGTTCGCGAATCGCGGGACTGTTTTTCGCGCCTCATGTCGAACCCGCCAAAGAGGAGGGGTCAGGCGGGTCGAGCCCGTCGGACAGTTTGAGAGGAGCGCCATATATTTCAAAGGACGTAACGTTCAAGAACAGCGAAGGGAATGTTGCGCTCGGCGGCACACTTACGTTACCGAATTCCATCGGTCGGTTCCCGGCGGTACTCCTTATCGCGGGATCAGGTCCGAATACTCGCAACGAGACTATCGCGGGCCATAAGATATTTCTTGCGATAGCGGATTATCTGACGCGACACGGCATTGCCGTCCTACGCTACGACAAGCGAGGCGTCGGACAGTCCACTGGAAATTATGGCGCTGCCACGACGTTGGCATTTGCTTCTGACGCGCTCGCTGGCGTCGAGTACCTCAAGACTGTCAAGCAGGTAGATCCCAAGGAGATAGGCCTTGTCGGTCATAGTGAAGGGGCGGAGATTGCGCCGATCGTCGCAGACCGCTCAAAGAGCGTTGCCTTCATCGTTATGCTTGGAGGACCAGGCGTTCCGGGATACAAAATCGTAATGAGCCAGGTCGCTTTGATAGATAAGGCCTCGGGAGTGAAGAAGAGTTCACTCGATTCCGCGCTGGCCCTGGAGAGGAGGATTCTCACTATTGTCAGGACGGAGAAAGATTCCGCTCGGGCAGCGCTCAAATTGAGAGATATCCTTGAAAAGGAAAACAAAGAGCAGGCTGCTGCCGCAAACGCCTCGGTCTCGGAACTGCTCTCGCCTTGGTACAGGGAATTCGTTTCTTACGATCCGCGACCAGCGCTTGAGAAGGTTAAGTGCCCGGTGCTTGCACTCTGGGGAAGCAAGGACCTGCAGGTTCCTCCGGCGGAGAATATGCCTGCCGTTCGGAAGGCGCTTCGGAAGGGGGGCAACAGGAATTTCAAGCTTGTAGAAATGAAAGGCCTCAACCATCTCTTCCAGACCGCCAAAACCGGTTCGCCGCTCGAGTACGGAATGATCAAGGAGGCGATTTCCCCGAGAGCGCTCAGCACAGTTACTAAGTGGATACTCAAGGTGACACGCGACGAGCGTTAAACGTAGAAAAGGCCGACCAGTCCGCCATCTTAATCTCTCACCCAATTAGTCGCTCGGGACGAAAGTCGTCCCGAGTTGATAAATGGAGAGATGGTCCCTTTGCCTCCGCCGTATGATCTTTCAACTGGACTTACTCCCAACTCTTCAGCGGGCAAGTTGGTTTGGCTCTGCTCCAGTTCTTAAATTATCCGACAGAAATCAATCCTGAAGGAAGCGGAGGCCGGTATGGCGAAAAGTAATGGTCGCGTCAGTAAAAAAAATAATCCATCGCTGAACGCCGCAAGGCAAGTCGGAAGAGGGAGGCCGAGAACGCGGGCCGGTAATAAGATTCCTGGCGTGCGAAAAGTTAGCCGATCCTCATTTGCCTTTGAGAAAGACACCCTGGATATCCTCCGTTCCGCTCTCGACAGACTTGAAAAGGGGTTCGCAGGTTTGCCCGCCACTGAAGTTGCTCCGGGCAACAGACGCGACTTCGAGAAGGTCATGCTGGAGGTTGCCGATCGGATGCAGGACAACTACCCATACTTCCATCCGCTGTACGCTGGGCAAATGCTGAAGCCTCCTCATCCGATCGCGCGCGCGGCCTACATGCTTTCGATGTGGATCAACCCGAATAACCATGCGCTCGACGGCGGGCGCGCGAGTTCCAGAATGGAAAAAGAAGCCGTTGCCGACATCGCGCATATGTTCGGCTGGAAGACTCATCTCGGCCATCTCACCGGCGGCGGGACGATGGCCAATCTCGAGGCGCTGTGGGTCGCTGGTCAGATGAATCCCGGCAAGAAAATCGTAGCTTCGGAGCAGGCGCATTACACGCATTCCAGGATCAGCGCCGTCCTCGGTTTGAGATTCCAGTCCGTCCCTTCCGATGGTAGCGGTAGAATGGACATTCACGCTTTGAAACCCATTCTGGATGCCGGAGACGTAGGGACGGTGATCGCTACCGTAGGCTCGACCGCCACCGGTGCCATAGATCCTCTCTGTGAACTACTCGAACTTCGCGAGGAATATGGATTTCGTCTCCATGCCGACTCCGCTTACGGCGGTTATTTTGTGCTCGCTGATAATCTCACGAAGGAGACCCGCGCGGTGTTTGACCGGATCGGTGAGGCGGACTCCATAGTCGTGGATCCGCACAAGCATGGCTTGCAGCCATACGCCTGCGGGTGCGTGCTGTTTCATGATCCGACGGTCGCCAGGTTCTACAAGCACGATTCTCCCTATACGTACTTCACCTCCGAGGAGCTTCATCTTGGTGAAATAAGTCTGGAATGTTCAAGGGCGGGCGCATCTGCCGTTGGATTGTGGGCGACGCAAAGGATGCTTCCTCTCGTGAATGGAAGTGACTTCGCAAAATCTTTATCGAGCTGTCGGACAGCCGCCCTCGATCTTTACGGGCGGATTCGGGCCGATGAAAGGTTCATTGCGCCGTTTCCGCCTGAACTTGACATCGTCGTTTGGGCGCCTGTGGCACACAGCGTCGCAAGAGCATCCGATCTGTCCCGCGCGATCTTCGATGAAGCGGCGAAACGGAACCTTCACCTTGCCCTCGCTGAACTCCCCTCTCGATTTTTCGATCTCGAATCAGTCGGCATGGAGCGCGACGCAGAAACAATTACCTGTCTGAGATCAGTCCTGATGAAGCCCGAACATGTAAAATGGATCCCGCGCATATGGGAAATTATGGACCGCTCTGCAAGCGAGGTTCTGAATCCTAGATAGGACAGTCAGGAATAAGCTGATGAATTAGCGGGTCGTGAGAATTAAACCGGGCGAATCTG
>JAJYOS010000234.1 GCA_021796055.1 Bacteroidota bacterium | reverse complement strand
TTGTCGAATATCTTCCGCCAGTCGCAGTGCTTCTTAGCGGAAAGCCTATTCAAGCGTTCGTCAATTTCTTCCTTTGTTTTCTTTTCTGGATTCCTGCCGTGATACATGCGCTACTTGTCGTACGCGATCATCACGATGACCGAAGGGTGCGAAGGATTATCAGGGCGATAAAGACTTCGAACGCGTGATAAGACATCGCAATTAACACGCCGATGAGAAGGCTTGTGCCGCGAGATATCGGCCGGTGGAATTTTATTGAACCCGTGCTCAAAGGGGGCTCGTCTTCGACTTGTAATTTCAGTGGGCACCTTTATTTTCACCGACGGATTTCACTAGAAGATTTGTGTGGAATGTCCGTGGTTAGACCCCAGCTTCGATGAAACAGATTTTGGCTTGACAGATATTTTTTGTTCAGTTATATTGGAAACGATTTAAACGTAATTCGTTTCCTTGTGTTGAGAATTTCGCTGAAATGCAGTCTTTGACTGCTTTTTTTAGCATCATTCGGAAACGCTCAACACGGGAATCGTTTCTCATGGAAAAGGAAATTGATATGACGGAAACTGAGACCAAAACCAATATTCTCACCGCGGCGGAGGAGATGTTCCTACAGCATGGCTTCTCTAAGGTGACGATGGAAGAAATAGCCGCTGCTTTGGGCATCAGCAAGAAGACGCTTTACAAGTTTTTTCCAAACAAGAGGGAACTTCTTCGTGAGTTGCTCACCGCGAGACAGTGCGAATTTATGGATCATGTCGAGGAGATCTGGAAACAGGACGAACTTGATTTTGTCGGTAAATTCAGGAGCACTCTCGACTTTGTGGGGGAACGCTCATCGAGGATGAACAGGCTTCAGGATGTTCAGAAGATCGCTCCCGATATCTGGAGAGAAATCCACGACTTCAAGAAGGGGAAGATATTCGACAAGGTGAGGAGATTGTTCGAGGCCGGGTTCGAAGCGGGCGTCTTCAGGAATGACGTCGACAAGGATATAGTAATATTGGTTTACACAAATGCCGTCGAGTCGATCGTCAATCCCGAGTCTCTGTCGGAGCTTCCTTGCACTGCCGGACAGGCATTCGAAGCGATCTCCAAGATCATATTCGAGGGGATCCTTACCGAAGAGGGAAGGTCCAAGTATATCTTTCATAACGCGGCCGCTGCTTCTGCACACTGACCGCTTTTCTATCCATTGAATAAAAAAACATGCTCAAAGATAAAGGCAATTTATGAAGAAGCTGAAGGTCATTGCGGTTGTTGTCGTGGTGTTCGCGATCATCGTTGCGATTTTAATTCGCAACAGAGCTCAGATAAAGGCCGAGACAAGAAATCTTCACGTCGATTCGTACGCCGTAACCGTAGCGCCCGTCGAGAATGAGGATGTAGTCCACAGCCTCGACCTGGTCGGAACTATTAATGCCAATAACGATGTCCGAATAGTTTCTCAGACATCCGGGAAAGTGACGAAAGTACTCTGCAGGGTCGGAGACTATGAGTCCGGAAAATCCGTCTTGATACAGGTTGACGACAAGCTCCAGGATGCGGCGCTTAAGCTCGCTCAGGTAAACTTAGAAAAGGCCACCAAGGATTACGATCGATATAAACAACTCTACAAGGAAAACTCGATCACAGATTCGCAGCTCGAGGACGCGCAGCTCGCATACGAATCGGCCAACGATAAGTTTGTCGTAGCGCAGCGTCAGTACAACGACACGAGGATTAGCACTCCCATTTCGGGTTACGTGACTTCCAGAGCAGTCAACGTCGGCGACTTCGTCAACCCCGGAATGGTAGTGGCAGAGGTTGTGGATATCTCCAGGCTGAAGGTCACCGTAAATGTCAACGAGCGCGACGTCATGGATTTCAGGCCGGGCGACAAAGTTAAGATCACGACGGACGTTTATCCGGGCGTGGATTTCATCGGCTACATCAAAACCATCACTTCCAAGGCTGATGCCGATCATACGTATCCTGTCGAGATAGAATTCGTCAACAACAGGGAGCATCCGCTGAAGGCGGGCATGTTCGCCAAGGTTTACCTCACAGCCCGTTCCGCGTCCGAATCGCTTATGATACCGAGGCAGGCTCTTGTGGGAAGTGTTGAAGACCCGGAAGTTTTTGTCGTGAAGGACGGCGTTGCCAGCCTGAAGAAAATTGTTGTCGGCGCCGGGTACAATAATTCTCTCGAGGTGCTGTCAGGGCTGTCCAAAGGAGAGACCGTGGTGACGACCGGCCAGGATAACCTGGAAGATGGTTATAAAGTGAACATAGTCGGCTAGAGCATGGCGGATATTCGCCTATTGATGCGACAGATGAGAATGCAAGAATTTGTAAAGGACTATTTGAGATGACGATTACAGAGCTGGCAATAAAAAGACCTTCGCTCGTTGTGGTGGTGTTCGGGGCGCTGACGCTCCTCGGCATCTACTCGCTTATAAATCTGAAATATGAACTTATTCCAAAGATCACCCCGCCGGTGCTCTCGGTGACGACAATTTATCCCGGCGCGTCGCCGAACGAGGTCGAAAGTTCCGTCACCAAGCCTATCGAGGACGCGCTTTCATCTCTCGATCAGGTGTATAGCATGACCTCAACTTCCAACGAGGGAGTCTCCTTTGTGTTGGTGCAATTCAACCAGTCGGCGGACATAAACACAAAACTGCAGGATGCGCAGGAAAAGATCGACCAGATCGTCGGCACATTCCCGACAGGCGTGAAGACGCCTTCGGTTTCCAAGCTCGACCTTGAAGCGATCCCCGTTCTCAGGCTTGGAGTCACTAGTGATCTCCCGCCCACCCAATTCTACCAGTTCGTCCTGGACAAGATACAACCCCGCCTGTCGGAGATTTCCGGTGTTGGCCTCGTCACGCTGGTCGGAGGGCTTCAGAGGGAGATAAGGGTGAACCTTCACGAATCGAAGCTGAAGGCTTACGGAATTTCCGTGCTTCAGATTCTGAACGCGGTCCAGACTTCCAACATAGATTTTCCGACCGGCAAGCTGGAGAATAATAGCCACCAGCTTATTGTGAGGATGGCGGGAAAATTCAAAACCGTCAACGCGATCCGCAATCTCATAATAAAGCGTTCGCCGGACGGCGGCGAGGTCCGCCTATCCGACGTTGCAGACGTGGAGGATGGACACAAGTCGTACCAGACGATCACCCGCATCAATGGCGTCACATCGATTGGCATACTCGTGGAAAAGCAGACGGATGCGAATACCGTCAATGTGAGCAAGAGAGTCCGCGCGGAGTTGACGAAGATCGAACACGACTACAAAGCGGAGAATGTGAAATTCGTCGTCGCGCAGGACGGTTCCACCTTCACGACGCAGGCCGTCGACGGTGTCGAATTTGATTTACTTCTCGCAGTCATTCTGGTGGCGGTCATCATGCTTCTTTTCCTCCACAGTATCCGCAACTCTTTCATAGTCATGCTGGCGATACCCGCGTCGATCCTCTCGACCTTCATCGTGATGTACGCGCTCGGATTCAGTTTGAACCTGATGACGCTCCTTGGGTTATCTCTCGTCGTAGGCATACTCGTGGACGACTCGATCGTGGTTATCGAGAACATACACCATCATTTGGAAATGGGTGAGAAGCCGAGGGCGGCGGCGCTGAACGGAAGAAACGAGATCGGGTTCGCGGCGCTATCGATTACGATGGTGGACGTAGTCATATACGTGCCTCTTGCATTGACCGGCGGTCTGATCGGCAACATCGTGCGGGAGTTCGCGCTGGTCGTTGTTATTTCCACTCTCATGAGTCTGTTTGTATCGTTTACCGTTACTCCTTTGCTCGCTTCAAGAATCAGCAGGCTCGAGAAAATGACCGACGGCACATTTATTGGGAAGTTTGCCATCGGCTTCGAGAAGTATTTCAAGAAGATGGTCGCGCAGTATCTTGCCCTCTTGAAATGGAGTCTCCACAACAGATGGAAAGTAATCGCGCTATCGGCAGTCCTGTTCTTTGCGGCGCTTTCGCTTGCCCCGCTTGGTTTCATAGGCGCCGAGTTCATCCCGCAGACCGACATGGGTCAGTTCGCGGTTACGCTGGATATGCCTCCGAATTACACTGTCAGGCATACTAATCTCGTGACTGAAAGAGTCGAAAGGTATGTCAACAGCCTCCCCGAGGTGAAGGAAGACTTCGTCCAGGTAGGTGTTTCAAATGAAGGTTTCATCGGGCAATCATCAAATCACAGCTCCGAGCTCGATGTAGAGCTGGTTTCGAAAGACAAAAGGAAGTTGTCGACCGACGAGATTGGCCAGCAAATAAAACGATTCGCGCTTCAGATACCCGGAGTAAGGGCGCGTGTCGATCCCATAGGGTTGTTCGGCATGGCCAACCAGTCTCCCATACAGCTGATAGTCAGCGGACCAAGCCGGTCGGACGTGTTGAAATCCGCGCAGGTGCTCGAAGATGTTGTGAAGAAGATACCCGGCACTGCGGATGTTCGCCTCTCGACCGACATCGGCAGTCCGGAAATGCGCGTCGATATAGACCGACAGAAACTGGCGGCGTTCGGGCTCTCGATGGCGAATGTCGGAGCGGCGCTTCAAGTCGCGATGCAAGGAAACGACGACGCGAAATTCAGGGAGGGCGGCGACGATTACGATATTCTGGTCACACTTGACAAGTTCGACAAGTCGAATATTTCGGACCTGAAACACATGACATTCGTCAACGACAAGGGACGGCAGATTCAACTCCAGCAGTTCGCGAATGTTTACCAGTCGACCGCTCCTTCGGTTCTCCAGCGATTCGATCGTATCGACGCAGTCACGCTGTACTCGCAAGTGATTGGAAGACCGGTCGGCACGGTTGGTCAGGACATAAAAAGCGCGATGGCCAAGAAACATCTCCCGCCAGGGGTGAGTATCGCGTATTGGGGAGACTTGAAGAACCAGGCGGACGCTTTCAGCAGCCTCGGCCTCGCCTTGGCGGCTGCCATAATTTTCGTCTATCTCGTGCTAATCGCGCTTTACGATTCCTACGGCGAACCATTTATCATCCTGTTCTCTATCCCTGTAGCCATGGTCGGCGCTTTTCTGGCTCTCGCGCTCACGATGAATTCGCTGAACATCTTTTCGATACTCGGCATAATCATGCTCATCGGTCTTGTCGGAAAGAATGCCATCCTCCTTGTCGACAGGGCAAACCAGAAAAAGAGGGAAGAAGGGCTGTCGACATTCGACGCGCTCATCGAGGCAGGAGAAAGCAGGATAAGACCGATCATGATGACTACAACGGCCATGGTCATCGGTATGCTACCGCTGGCATTCTCGACCGACGCCGGCTCCGAGTGGAAATCCGGGCTCGCGTGGGCTATCATAGGCGGTCTTCTGAGCTCGATGTTCCTGACGCTCGTGCTCGTCCCAGTTGTATATGAACTCTTCGAGAAAGTCCAGTTGAAGTTGAAAGCTTTACTTGCCCGCCGGGCGCGTGAGGAGGAAACGGGGCTCGGGGAGGAACTTCTGGGAAAGTAAGGCAAGATGAGGCGCTCGCGCCGTGCATTGAATAGGAAGGTCGCTGTTGGTATGATGATAGCGATAGGGAAAGTGCAGCGAAGTCAGAGTCCATATCTCGCCTGGCGAATTCATTGTGACGAGGGCGAAGCTTGACGAAGAGTTTCGCAGAAATCTGACCCTTTGTCGAAACAGCTTAAATGGCAAAACTCAGGACGAGAATGCGTTTCGGGACTTCGCTGGGTAAAGTTGTAATGGTTTGTCTGGTCGTCTCTTCTTCTTTGTTAGCGCAACAGAAGAAGAGAGCGACCGTCAGCGGATTTGTATACGACAAATCGACCGGTGAGACTCTGATCGGTGCTACGGTCTTCTTCGTGGGTACACGGCTCGGCGGCACGACTAACAACAACGGATACTTCGTGATATCAGATGTCCCCGTTGGAGTAGACACTCTCGTCGTAAGCTATCTGGGGTACGATAGATTTAGAGAAAGCATACGTGTCGGTGCGGTTGGCGGGAGGCTCCTGAGGATCAATCTCGTCCCGAAGGCTTACAGGATTGGAGAGGTTATCGTCACCGCGGATTCCCTCAGCATGGCAGAGAGGGCGTTCAAGCGGCCGGTATCCACGCTTGAACTTACCCAGAGCCAGGTGAATGCCATACCCAAATTCATCGAGCCCGACCTTCTCCGCGCGCTCGAAAGTCTCCCCGGCATCACCCCGATCTCCGATTTCTCGTCCGCTCTTTATGTGAGAGGGGGCACGCCGGACCAGAATCTCTACCTTATCGACGGAGCGGAAATCTATGAACCGGAACATGCGTTCGGCATTTTCTCTACCTTCAATACCGACGCCATCAAACGCGTAATGGTTTCGAAGGGTGGGTTCGGCGCCCAGTACGGCGATCGGCTTTCCTCCGTTATCGACGTCACGGAGCTCGACGGAAACCGGAGGAAGTTCGAAGCCAACGCGAACATAAGCCTCATCGCAGCCAGCGCGACGGTTCAGATGCCTGTCTGGTCGTTCGGATCCATCGCCGGTTCATTCAGACGAACTTACATCGACCAGACTTACGCAAAGTTTATCAAAGATTTTCCAAACTACTACTTCGACGACGGAAATCTGACGGGCAAATTCCAGCTCGATGACAGAGATAACCTGACACTGAATTATTTCGGCAGCGAGGACAATCTCAATTACCAATTCGACAAGAGTTCATCCCAAAGTCCGATCTTGAGTTACAGCTGGGGAAACAACGTGGCCTCTGTCAGATGGGATCATATATTCGGCGGCAAACTCCTTTCGACTTTCCTTGGATCTTACAGCGGATTCGTCTCCAATTTTGGCCTTGAAAATCTTCAAGCGTTCAACGAACGCAATACAATATCGAACTATACATTATCGGAGTCTGTAAGGTACTACGCCTCGAACGCGACAACTCTGAGATTTGGCGCGGCGTACCAGAATGTGGGCATAACTTACGGCTTGTCCACCAGTGACGGCGCGATCAACTTCGACGGCCCCACGCGCAAATACACGGGGTATGCAATCTTGTCCTGGCAGCCTGACCCGCTGTGGGACCTGGAGGCCGGCCTGAGATTCGAGCAGTTCCGTTCGAGCGCCACATTCACCCACGTCGATCCGCGAGTCGCGATCAAGTACAGGCTTTCCGAGACCAGCAGCCTGAAAATCGCGACCGGCATTTATCATCAGTACATGGATAGTGTGGACAGATTATTCTTTGCGAGCATTTGGTTGCCGGCTGGAAAGTATATAGATAACTCGAAGGCCACGCATTTCATTTTCGGTTATGACAAACAGCTCGGAAATATCTTCGAGTTGGAGGCGAACGCTTATTATAAGTCGTACAGCAACATCGATATCTATAACCAGAACCTGAGCGCGCAGGCGGTCCCGAGCTACTATCTTCAAAACGGCAATCCCGTCTACACCTCCGACCAAAATGTGTTCCTTACTGGCAACGGTAAGTCGTTCGGGCTGGAACTCCTGCTGAGAAAAGATGAGGGCGCCGTGACCGGATGGGTGGGTTACGCGTTGTCCAGGACGGAATATGTCTTCCCGGCGATTAACCAGGGGAACATGTTCATCCCGCGACAGGATAGGACTTCCGTCGTGAACTTCGTTTTGAACGGTGACATCGGCGATATAGTCAGCGGGAAGTGGAACGAACCGGTAAGGAAGTCTGCCTCGAGCTGGCTTCTCGGACTGAATTTTATTTTCACGACAGGTCAGCCGTTAACCGTTCCGGCGTCCGTCTATTTTGTTAACACGCTCCCGGCGTGGGACAATTACGGTTCCGCAAATCAGAATCTTCCTAACTATCAGCTGTACCCTGGTCCAATTGACAATTACAGGCTCCCGGATTATGCCAGACTCGACCTGAGCATTACCTGGAAAAGGGACTATGGGACCTGGTCGCTCGCGCCTTATCTTCAGATATTCAATCTCGGGGACAGGAAGAATGTTTGGTTCATTCGGTACTCGAGCAAAAACTCCAATGGCGAAATCGTGCAGGACGTAAAGCCGGTTTACATGCTGCCGTTCCTTCCAAGTATCGGAGTAACAATAAAATTCTAAATGAGATGTCCAGTCTGATAAGTCAATCGGATAACAGGAATAAACGGCTCAGGTGCATGGGAGCCGCGTATATGGCTGTCATCGCTCTCGCCGGAATAATCTTTTCGGGTTGCGGCCAATCAGGAGTGAATATTGATAACGCGCCGTATGTCCCGAAGATTGTCGTGGAGGGATATCTTTACTGCGGCGAAACAGTCGGCAATATAAGGCTCATGAAAAATTTCCCGATCGGTTCGCCGGTAGACACGAGCACGCTGTACCTGACTCCTTCCGGAAATAATGTTCAGGCGACGATCAACGGCACTTCACTTTCATTCGACCCTGCCACGGAGACGTATTTCAGCAAGCAGATCAACGTTGGATACGGGCAGACTTACACACTTGACGTTTATGCCGAGGTGGACGGCGCGAAGCTTCACACGACTTCAACGACCACTACTCCTCCA
>JAJYOS010000233.1 GCA_021796055.1 Bacteroidota bacterium | reverse complement strand
CATGGATTCCGCTGGACAGTTACCTCATCCAGCAACTGAAGGTTCGAATCGACAACCGCGCCCCCCAAAACAATCATCTCCGGGTTGATCGTGTTTGCTAAAATGATCCCTATCGTACCGATCAGTCTGCTCATCTCATTAAAAATTTTCGAGGCAACCACATCTCCCGTTGAAGCTTTTTCAAGAATCCGATCGAAGGTGATTGCTGCCGTATCCGGACTTCCTGACGCCCTTTGATAAGCATCAATTATTGAATCTTCCGACAAAATATCTCCGAAGTCTTTCTGGCCGGAATAGAGTAGGGGGTACTCCTTCTCGTTTGAGACAAGGAACCCGAGTTCATTGTAACCTATTTCACCGGCACTCGAACTGGCTCCTCTCAGCAGCCTGCCATCGACCATAATACCTGCCCCGACCCCGTTTCCCATCCAGATCAGGACAAAGTCGCGTACTCCCTTAGCGATGCCAAGCAGATATTCGGCTATTGTCATCGACTTCACATCGTTCTCGACATACGCAGGAACTTTGAAGTGCGATTCGAACACATCCCTGAGACTTATGCCATCCCACCCACGCAACGTATCTGCGATCAGCAGTGTACCGGTCTCATAGTCTATCACGCCCGGAACGCCTATCCCGATTCCAATCATGGCACCTGACTCCGCCGGCTTCTTCTTCAGAAGATCCTCGACCGCCAGGATAAGCTTCGGCAGCGCCTCGGAAGGTCGAGCCCCTTTTCTGAAAGTCACTTCAGTCTTCGAAATTATTGTCGCGTTAAGGTCGGACAGTGCCACTCTCGCCGAAGAGATTTTTATATCTATCCCGATCACGAGCCCGGAGGATGCGTTGAATTCAATCAGCACGCGCCGGCGGCCGCCGTTCTTCGTGGAAGAAGACATGCCTATTTCCCGTATGAAGCCGCTGGATATGAGCTTCTGAACAACTTCCGAGACGCCTGCCTTGGATAAGCCGCAGTTTCTCGCGATTTCTACCTGAGAAGTAACCCCGCGTTCCCTCACGTAGCGGAGAACTCTCACCGCATTTGGTTCTCCGATGTTCCTCATTCGTTCACTAAAAAAATCCCACATAATCCGCTCTCACCTATTAAGAACGACCTTCATTGAAAGCATCTTCTAAACCAACCGCAAAGGAACTCACAAAATGCAAGAAAATGGGCACCTCCTGCACATGTTGGTTTGTTCGGTCAACGAACTAAATTTAACCTAATTCCTTTCTCTTGTCAAGCAAAAGGGCCAAACGTGCCTCAAAATATTCTAAAAGCATCTCTATTACTGTCTGACTCCGTGACCATAATGGGCTCACTTCTGAACTCATCCTTTTACGCTCCCTGAGAGAAGTCCCTCGATGAAGTATTTCTGCATCAGCAGGAAGACAATCAAGACAGGAATTATCGAGATGACGGCTCCTGCAGCGACGAATTTGTAGTTTGCTGAAAAAGTACCAATGAGATAACTGAGCCCGACAGGCAGAGTGAATTTACTGCTGTCTCGCAACACGATCAACGGCCAAAGGAAGTTGCTCCGTAATGCCTCACTGAAAGGGTTATTTCTCTCGCAAAGGCGCCAAGAACGCAAAGAAATGTTGACGAGCGGTTCGCTTTGCGAGCGGCTTGGCGAGAAACCATAAGTGAGGGGTTACGTTGCTCCACGAAGAAACAAACGTGAACACGCTAAGCGTTGCCACCGCCGGTTTGCTAAGCGGCATCAGCACGTTCCACCATACTCTCAGCGGCGAGCAGCCGTCGATGGCCGCGGCGCCTTCAATATCCTTGGGTACACTCTTGAAGAATTGCCTCATGAGATAAACGCCGTCGGTTCCACCTCTGTGTCCCGTCAGGATGCTCTCCCTGGGCATCGCACCGTCCCTGAACGCTTTAACCCATTTCCGGATGACCCTTATGCCTTCCGGAGAATTGAATTCCGCTCGCCTTCCGTTCGGAGAGAGAATGGGATCCCCCTCCGACACGAGAACCTGGAAGAGGTAACTGTCCAGCGGAATCCATGCCTTCTGAATCTCAAACCTGGAAATCATTCCGTGGATGAAGTGATCAAATGTAGGAGACAACTGAAGAGTCCAAAATTCAATCTCATTCTTGTTTCGACTCCCGGTCGAGCAGGAAGTGAAAAGAACAGACAAGCACACAAGTCCGGCAGTCACCATGGAAACGGTGAGCAGCTTCCTGGCATGGCTCCGCGGCGGGAGTAAACTATTATTAACGGAATTGAATGAACCCGAGAGAATCGGTTTGCGCACAGTGTTCCGGACGGTCATTTAAGAAGAAGCATCTTGAGTACCTTACGTCCTTCAAAACTCTCCCCTTCTATCCGTACTAAGGCAAAGTACAAACCGCTTGGCATTCTTGAGCCGTTGAACTTAACGGACTCTCTCCCCGGTGGATAGGTCTCGCCGTCTGCCAATTCTTTAACCCTCTGGCCCAGTGAGTTATAAACCGTAACATACACAGCCGCCTTGTCCTTCAGCTGGAATGAAATTACGGTTGAAGGGTTGAAAGGGTTTGGATAGTTCTGAAAGATCGCAAAGCCCTGGGGAATGGTGGGAACTTGTTTCACACCCGTGACCTGGACCGCTCTAACGAGCATTATTGCATCGGCAGCAACATATTCACTTGTATCCGATCCTGCGACCGAAGAGAGTGAAGCTGCAAACGGATCCCCTGCCCTGAGCGGAAAGTTGCCCAGCTCAGTCCATTTACCTTCGGCAGAGGTCTGCGAAATATAGATCGAGTCGGTTCCGAAATGATCCAGCACGATATACAGACATCTGCCGGTCAGCGGAAGTTGCGTTTTCGGAATATGAGCGTAAACATCGTAGTATCCGTCGGTCATTATCTGAAGAGGGCCCCATTGGGCCCGCGCATCTTGTGAACCCTGCTTTGCCGCCCAAAACTCACCGTTTATAGCAGCCCCGCTCGTATCTTCCGTCCAATTACCCGACTGTGTCAGGAATGAATTCGGAGTCTCGTCATCGATGACGAAAGTTGTGCTGTCCGGATCGTAGGACAGCGTTTGAGTAACATTCAGAGTATCATAGGATATGTCGAGCAGGTCCTCCACATTCACCGTGAAAGGCATACCCTGTTGCAGAATCGGAACAACGACATGAAGTATCGTGTTGTCGACCGGATCGACGAAAAAATTCACGTTGGTTTTTGCCAGTGAAGTTGAGACCGTAGTTTGTGATGATACGGGATTGAGTAGTGGGTTTGAAAACTTGAGCAAAATCGTTTCGCTGTCGGGAACCGCATAATCGCTCAAGATAAATGGGTTGGCGCGTCTCAACCGAAATGCGTCTGCGATCAAGTTGCCTCCGCCCGTTCCGGTTAATTTTATTGTCACGGTGTCCCCGGAGTTCAGTTGGAATTTGTCGACATACGACCAGGCATTAAGATTTATCTTCTGGTTTACGGTGTCCGACTTCACAAAAATGGCAGTGGAGGTCCTGACTATTGCATTCGAGCAGTTGGAAGAGGAGTCTCCGGTCCAGTATCCATACAAGGTGTAATCGCCGCTTCGAAGTATCCTTACCGAGAAGATCGCCGTATCGCCTTGAACCGCCTGCGCGGACAGATAGCTATCATCGTATCCCCCGCGTTCGGTCGTCCATGATCCCGCCGAACTGAACAGCCCCGAATTTGCATTGTCCATGACCAAGTCGTCATAACTCGGCAGAGTCTTTTCAGGAAACACCTCCGACTTAAGCTCGGAATAAGCACCAGGAGATGTATTGAGGTAGCCATAGTACCAGACGGTAACGCCCGCGACATTTCTCCTCACGGCATCCTGTATTTCGTAAATCGTATTGGGGACCCTATTGCTACCTGAACCGGCCGAACTCATATCTATACCAGGAGAGAGCTGAAACCCCTGGGGAATGTAGTTGCTGCAAAGACTCATCTGATTGTCAAAGTCGCTCGTGTTGAGATAAAGCATCGGCTCTGCCATATCTAAATAGCCGCTTTTTGACCACATATCCCACGATTCGAGCATGTAATCTGACATATACGGCGGGGGAACCGCCGCGCTCACAACGCATTCCGGGTTGACTTCTTTTACGCCTTGATAGATTCGTTTCACGACGTTTGTTATCTGGAGACGCCGCCACGATAGCCAAGTGGGGTCATTGTCTGGCAGCGTTAACGGGTCAGGCTCTCCGGTCTCCTGCATGAAGCGGGTCCGGGAAGTGTCTGAATACGAGACGGTGGTATCGGTTTCTATATCCGACTCGACGCCGTCAAGGTCAGGATAATTCTTTGCGCATTCCGTGAAAAGGTTGACGATGAAATTCGACGCGGCAGACACGCTAGGATCTACAGCGAAGAAATAGCCGTAAATATTATGGAAAAAATCCTTCGTCGTATCACGCTGCACCATGGCCCAGTCGGGGTGGTCTTTTAGAATCGTGGGGATATTCGTCGAGTCGCCGCTGTTTCCTACCATGAACCCGTATTCAAACCACGCGAATACCTCTATCCCGTACTGGTGTGCAATTTGGATCGTCGTCTTCAGCGGATCGGTACCCGCAAAGACAGGGTTCTGCACCGGACCTCCCGCGTCTTGCACCACCTGGCTGGGATAAATAGTCGATCCCTGATACCAAACGTCCACATATATCGTGTTGAAATTCGCCGCGCTCAAATTTCGCATCAGCGTTTCTATTGCGCTGGGCCCGCCCTGTAAATAGCTTCCACTGATCCAGACGCCACGGGTTTGAGGATTCGGGAGGTTCATGGCAGAAACGGTAACCGACAACATGGCAACTGACAAAAAGGCTGTCCAGAACCATCTTTTCATTTCACTAGCACCATTTTTATTTCCCTGGTTTGGCTGCCTGCAGTCACCCGGCAAATGTACAACCCGGAGGAGAGTCTTGAGCCGTCAAAGGTTAGGATGTGGGATCCTGGAGCAACTACACCGTTTGCCAATGTGGCCACGCGCTGTCCCAGTATATTGAAGACATCGGCTTTAATATTACTTCGGGAAGGAAGTTCGACCACGATCTTCGTGGTAGGATTAAACGGGTTAGGATAATTCTGTTGCAGCACAAAGGTTCTTGCGACGCCGTTTGGTTTTTCTACAACGTTTGTAGCGGTCGATTCAAACCTGAATACCTTTTTGGCTCCCTCATCCGTAACGTAAGCGACAGTGCCCTCCCTATTAAAAGCCACATCGGCCGGTGCGACGAACGGGGCTCCATTGGGATCCGTCACATCCATGGAAGTGCTGCTTGGCAGCTCGTCGGTCTGGACCGCGTAATTCCCCGACACCTTGAAGCCCTTCACCCATTTTCTCGTCGAATCGGTTCCGCACACAAACAGATAGCCCGTTTTTGGGTCGACCGCTATTCCATACGGAGTGTTGGTTCCGAGTTTAAGGAAACCTGAGATATCAGTTACTCGCACAGCGCGGTATCCAAGGGGATTCGACTCGGTACCTCCTGTCCAGGCAGCTATGCCGCCGCTTGCACCGCCTCCCGGATCCGTCGAAGAATTTCTGGATGTATACACGACCGCGGCTGGACTCGAATAATTGCTATCAGGATTCAAGGCGATTGTCCTGATCTGGTCCAAGGCGTTTGGGTTTGTCAGACCACCGCCCGGCTCGATCGGCGTGCTCCCGTCTATGTACGCGTAACCGACGGTGAAGCCGAAGTTAGGAGACGTCTTTCTCCCGTCAATCGTTCCTATCGTAACCAGATACGATTGCCCGTAATAAATGTATCCATCGTTGGAGACCGTAACGCCATTGTACCATGTCCCATAATCCTTGTAATCCGGCTGCTTGAATATAACCATCTTAGCAGGATTTCCATCAGGCAGATAGAACATCTCCGAGTACGGATAGTAATATGGCGCCTTGTACCCCGTATACGCCGCCATTCGAGCGGAAACAAACACGTCGTTTCCATGGACGGCGAGACCTGTAACGTCTCTTACACTATCCGAATCCGCGAACTGGGCCACCAGATGGAAGGAAGTATCGGTGGGGCTGGCTTCAAATAGGCCGTTGATTGCACTGGCAGAGACTGCGCTGGTCGATACGACCCACACGTCTCCCGAAGAATCGATCACACACAGGTACGGCGCAATCGAAGAATCTGCGATACTGAAACTCATTGAACCGCTATAAGTGAAACTGCTCGTCTGAGAAAAGACGACGCCGTTTATGAGAGTTATCGAAAGAAGCAGTAGCCATCTCATTAATAGATATCCTCCTCTGGTATTGTTGTAGCTAAGATATCCCCCGACCCGGTCCCCCGTGCCCCAACGAAACAACTCCGACTACAAGCCTGATCATCGTGAAATTCGTACTCCGGAATCACTCTTTTCCCTTTCACTACTCATTTTCCCGCACGAGTGAGAACGTTGGTTCGTTCGGTCAACAAACCAAAATTAAACTGCGCTAACTTGTTTGTCAAGTGGCAAAAACTAGTATGATTCCGAAGTCGCTTTCTTGCTTGTCTTTCATAGACTTTGAGGAAGCATACACTCCAGATTAGCCTCCGGCAATTGAATTGACGCACTCCTGTCAGAACTTCAACTCTTCCCTGATCCGTTGCAGCATAGTAGGGATATCCATCGTGAATACGTTCGGACCGAAATGATCACCCTGTACCTCGCTGTACTCGTAGGTTGCGCCGTAACTCCTCAGGGAGTCTGCAAGCGCTCGCGAGGCCTGCCAGAGACCGAGCTGATCGTGATAACCTACCCCGATGAACACGTATGGCAGTTCGGACGGAGGAGTCCAATGGAAAACCTTGAACACGTCGTTTGAATCAATGAAGCCTTTCGAGGCGCCATCAAATATCTTCTTTATGCTCGGCATAACGAAATTGACGGCCGGACTGTGCCGGGCAGCTACCGCCAGCTGCGTCACGGTGATCGCCCCGCTGAGGCTGCCAATGAACTTGAACATCTTTGGATGAGAGAACCCGAGCAATAGGGCTCCATAGCCGCCCATGGAAAGACCTGCTATTGCCTGGCGCGTGGTATCGATTGAATATTTACGTCTGACATAATTATATACGTCCCTGATAACATATGTCTCGTATTGCTTGGTTTTCGATTTGAATGAGTTTATGTACCATGAGGTGTCTGCCTGTGGAGTCACAACAATCATCGGAATCCGGGCCATATACTCGGTTAGCTTCGTCCTGGCGTATGTCATGTAGTTCCCTCCCCAGTAATGAAGCATGAACAGGAGTGGGTACTTGTGGAGAGGACTGTAATCAGACGGAACCATGACGCATATCTTCATGGTCCGGCCGAGGCTCGGTGAATAAAGGCTGTCTACCCGGATAGCGGGCTGCGCCAAGGTATCGATATGAGTGGCGAGCAATAGCGCTGCAATCACAAAAGATGCTTTTCTCATGCGCCGATCCTTTCAAGACACATGTGATAAGAATTTTTAACTTTGGCGTACCTCCGATTTAGAGGTCCAGCCGAAAAGCCTAACCACAAACACACGGAGACGCAGAGCCGCAATATTTGAATCGTTTTCTCCGTGTCTCTGTGCCTCCAGTGGTTCAATTTTCCCTCCCACCGGGTTTTCGGCCGGTTCGTGCGCTTCACGGAATCCTTCAGCTCAGTCTCGGCGGCTAGAGTCCGACCACTACCTGCCTTCAAGTCCTTCCTTAGCATACTTCCACCAACCGTATTTATCCAGATGAACCACATCAAAAATCATAACACCATCTGTGAGCCTCAAGTCGGCTTTGATGGCTCTTACAAATTGCTGAGGATTCTGCTTGTCTATGTACTGCTGGACGTACAGGCTGCCGTAAACGGGGATCACTCCCTTTGTCACCTTCATGGCAATCTTAGCAGAGCCGTCTACCGAGTAC
The DNA here is from genome assembly GCA_021796055.1 of Bacteroidota bacterium. Next base: position 665 of record JAJYOS010000233.1, on the reverse strand, counting down.
CACCAGTAGTATGAAGGTTTCTTAGTTGAGTCTGGTGAAGGCGTGTGCGACTCGACCGCTTCCTTTTCTGTCACGTCGTAAAAGTAAGTACCGACGAAAATGTTGTCGAGAAGCTCGGCGTAACCGGTGCGATAGTACGTCGGATCCGCCCAGTCGTAGTGCTTCGCAGGATTATAAGATCTGCTTGCCCAGTTCACACCCATCTGGTAGTAAATCGGATACCACGCGCCGACATAATCCGAAAACACGATCCTGGAATCGATCTTCTTGACACTGTCGCGAATTTCGCGTATGAAATTGTGGATAACCTCCGCATGCCATTCTATCCATTTCCTGAAGAAGGGTCCCGGAATTTGGATTACTTTGCCGTCCTTTGATGAGACAAGCCTGAAAACATCCTGGGGCCACTTCTTTATCTTTTCGCCGACGAAGGACTCGAAGGCTTTCCGTGAGGCATTGCTAAAATCCGCCGCATCAATAATCTCAGTGTTCGGATATCGAGCGCCGTCTAGAACTATTCCGTCGGGTTTGTACATCCTGAGGAGTTCCTGCCAGAGGGAAATCTCGTACTTGCGAACCTGAGGGAGAACCGGATTGACGAATACGGCAGTTCCTTCGGAAGTCTGACTCATGGGTACAATACCTTTCGGAGTATAGACCTGACA
>JAJYOS010000232.1 GCA_021796055.1 Bacteroidota bacterium | reverse complement strand
GTTTTCCATAAATGAAATTCAGCCGAACAAGCTCGTTATGACCCTTCAACCGAATGAAGGTTTCGATCTTTCATTCAAGGTAAAGGAGCCGGGTGATGTGTACAGGCTTTCATCCCAGAGACTGCATTTCCAATACTCAGAAGTTTTTGGCCGGGTGCCTGATGCCTATGAGACTCTACTGTTTGATATTCTAAAGGGCGACCAGACGTTGTTTGTCCGGTCGGACGAAGTGGAAGCATCATGGGAACTCTACACGCCTCTTCTGTCCAGGAAGTTTCCCGTGCACAAATATGCGTCAGGAACATGGGGACCGACGGAAGCTGAACAATTGCTCGACGGTAGCAAGTGGACGACAATTTGACGCACATGAAAGAAGTATTGAAGTTCAAGACTCTTGAAGAATTGAGCCGTGCTGCCGCGAATGAAGTTCTCAAAGAAATAGAAGCGGGTATCCGTCGCAGCGGCAGGTTTACGATTGCATTGTCAGGCGGGCATACGCCTTCCGGATTGTACAGCATACTTGCCTCAGATTATCGCGACAGGATAAAGTGGGATGCGGTCCACTTTTTCTTCGGCGACGAACGTTACGTCCCGCACACTGACAATCTCAGCAATTTCAAGATGGCTAAATTATCTTTGCTCGATGTCGTTCCCGTTCCCCGGGTGAACGTACACGCTATACCCACAATGCTCGCAGACGCGGATGTCTCCGCAAAGAAATACGAGGAAGAGCTGCGAAAGACTTTCGCCGGAGGAACGCAGACGTTTGATCTGCTTCTCCTCGGAATGGGGAAGGAAGGGCACACTGCTTCTCTATTCCCCCGTTCTCCGGCGCTTGACGAAAAAGATAGATGGGTCTTACCCGTCGTCGTCCCGATTGTTCCGCCAGAGCGCATCACGCTGACATACGATGCTTTGAACCGGTCCCGTGCAACTTTCTTACTCGTCGCTGGCGAAGACAAGGCCGAAACCGTCGGTAAGGTGCTCGGTCGTGATGCAGATTACCACACCTTTCCTGTCAAAGGCATCCACCCGATGAGCGGGAAACTTGTGTGGTATCTCGATGCGGCAGCGGCATCGCGCCTGTAGCCCTAGCTCCAAAGATTTCTGAATTATTCTATCCGGAAATTCCATAAATCTCCCTCAAACTTTGAAGTCAGAGTGCTAAATTGTCTGCTCAAGCTTATCTAGTCGACGAAGAAAGATATGTAAATGGGACTTCTGGATTATCTGGTGATCGGCATATTCTTCCTGTTGATGGTTTTCATAGGATTCTATTCTTCACGGAAGGTCAAGAACTCGAATGACTTCTTTGTAGCCGGAGGGAAAGTGCCGTGGTGGTTGGCAGGGATTTCCCACCATGTATCGGGGTACAGCGGTGTCGTGTTTGTGGCATTTGCGGGAGTAGCCTACACCTATGGCTTTACTATATACATCTGGTGGGCCGTGGGGATCACCATTGCTGTGATCAGCGGGGCGTACCTGATCGCGCCGAGATGGTGCAAGCTCAGACAGAATCTTAATATTAAGTCGCCCACCGAGTATCTGCAATCGAGGTACAATGTACCTACACAACTGGTCACCGCGTTCAGCGGGTCTTCTTTGAAGCTGTTCGATGTGGCAGCCAAGTGGGCATCCATCGGGATACTCCTTAATGTATTTACCGGGTTGGATGTTTTTGTTGGCGCCATGGGCACAGCGATGATCGCGCTTGCGTATACCACCGTCGGTGGGTTGTGGGCCGACCTGTATACAGATTTCGTTCAGTTCCTGATCCAGATCGCGGCGGGCATCCTGATGTTCATAACTGTCCTGGGAAAACTCGGGGGTGTGGGAGGCATTTTCGGCGTGTGGGACAGACTTCCGAAAGGACACGGAAGTCCGTTCAATGGGCCTTACACTTTTGCCTTTTTTCTCGCCTACACATTGGTTTGCATGTTCAGCTACAACGGCGGTACCTGGAGTCTTGCGACACGATACATCGCGTCGCCGGACGCCGAGAGCGCGAAGAAGTCCGGAGTTTTGTCAGGCGTGCTGGAGCTGGTGTGGCCACTGATTCTTTTCTTTCCTATGTGGGCTGCACCATTGTTCATGCCGAAGCTTGCCGATCCGACAGATTCTTACGCACTGATGGTACGGGAATTCTTGCCCGCCGGCCTCGTCGGACTTGTACTCGCCGGCATTTTCTCCGCGACACTTTCTATGGTCACTTCTGATGCAAACACAATCTCAGCCGTCATCACCAAAGACATCCTTCCGTTTTTGTCAAAGAGATTCAGAAACATGGAAGCAAAACGGGAGCTGCGGATGGCGAGGATCACGACGTTTACCTTTGTTTTCCTTACCCTAATCATTACGGCTTTCTATCGCGAGTTCGGGGGCGTTATAGGACTAATAATAACCTGGTTCGCTGCTCTCGTTGGTCCGACAGCGATTCCGATGATATTGGGCTTAATACCGTGGTTCAAGCACAGCGACTCGAGGGCGGCAATCGCTTCTATCATCACGGGCGTTGCAGTGTTCGTTTTGATTAAAGCCGTCGGGTATCATGGAAGTGAGGCATTGACGATGTCAGCTCCGACTATCGCATCGTCACTTGTCTACATCGGAATGGGGTGGGCAAACCGGAAAAAGAAACTTCCGGAAAGGGTAGAGCTTCTTCTCGAAGGGCTTAGGTTGAAGTAGGAGAGTCGTTCGGACAAGATTCACCTATTTCCCCGGCGTAATATGGTGTACCACTTTGTTGAAAAATCTATTCGAACTGAAGCTCGCCGAAGAATTGCGGCAAATGGAAGTTGGGCGCCGGAGAAGTAATCGGTGCCCAGCTAAGCCAGTGAGGGTGTGAGTTGTTCTCGGCACACTTGTAGAAATTAGCTTTCCATTTGCTGCCCGGATGCGGAACGAAGACCCGGGAGTAATTCTTCAGAATTTCAAATGGGATTGCGATCTCGAGAGTCCATAACGTCGGCTCTTTGATCTCTTCTTTGATGACCGGGGCCAGCGAATGGACTACTCTTATCCTGTCGCCGTCTTCCTTTCGCACGAGAACTATGTCTGTGTTCGGCGCGCTCTGATGTCCGAGCCTGACTGCTCCGCCGCAATTGACTTCCAGATTATAATAGCTTGTCGGTCGGCTGCCCTCCGGAGCGAAGAAGAACTCGACGCACGCATCTTTCCAAACCTCGCCGTTCAGCTCGCTTGCCAGGCAACGGATGAAGTTATCCCTGACCTTGAAAAGTATGTGAATGGAATTCTCATCGTAACAGATCTTGGCGCTCGTGTCCGGTTCAAAATCCATCGCCCAATGGTTGCTGTTTCCGATTTGAAGTGAGGGGCAGGAATTCCACACACTATTGTCCACAGTTCCGTCGGCTGCCGCAGACGCGTCGATCTTCTTGACTCGCCAGACGGACGGGTGAACTCCATCAGATGAGGGCAAGGGGTTTGGTCCTAATTTTTGAAGCTCTCTTTCCGTTGTTGCCAAACTTGTTCTCCTTGAATGGTTAAGACATCTTCTAAGACGTCCGACAATATATCACTTTTTCTTTAATAATTTACTTGACTTCCGCATATTGTTTATGTAGCTTATTTCGTGCTTCGGAATAAGTTACCACTAAATCGCGACTCGGCTACAGGCTTATTTTGAAAAAACAAATAAGGCGCCCTCACCAGCTATCGTCGGTCTCTAAGGGGAATGCCTCCAAGGTATTCGCCCATATTTTCCGGAACGGCAAGATTACCCAGAGGGAGATTTCTACCACGACAGGTCTCAGTTTCACCACGGTGACTTCCGTGGTATCTCGACTCGAGAAAATCGGCGTCGTGAAAAGAACCCTTGAGTCCTCCACAAACGGTGGCCGACCCGCTGCACTTTATGGATGTAATCCCGGTTACCGGCACGTGATAGGAGTGGAGGCGCGGAAAGACAAATTGTTCGTGGTTGTCTCGGATCTTGAAGGGACAGTACTGAGCCGGACCACGTTGCCGTTCGACAAGAAGATCGGGAAGGATGGCTTTCTCACGGTCCTTGTTGATGCGGTAGATGAACAGATTAAGAAATTCAAAGGCAAACAGAGTACGTTTCTCGGAGTAGGCGTCGGAGTCGCGGGTCTTGTCAACCCGAATGATGGCAGCGTTACGATGCTTTCTCATCTTGCCAACTGGGGGACGATTCAACTCAAGGATGTGATGGAGAAGAGATTCAGACTCAAGATCTCCGTTCACAATTTGGCCGCGGCAGCCGCGTTAGGTGAACTTCGTTACGGGTCCGGAAAGGGGAAAGGAAATTTCCTGCTCCTCAACGTCACCGATGGAGTCGGCGGTGGAATCGTTTTGAATAGCCGTCTCTACACCGGCATTTCGGGCACGGCGGGCGAGTTCGGCCATATAAGCGTAGATGATCACGGTCCTGTTTGCACCTGCGGGAATATTGGGTGCCTCGAAACCTTGACAAGCGTACCGGCCCTGGTGCAAAATGCCAGGAGGGCACTTTCGCAGGGAATTACATCTGCAATAAAAGACATTGCCGGCGGCGATCCGGATGCCGTGACTTTTCAAGTCCTTCTGGATGCCGCGAGATTGGAGGACAAGCTTGCGTACAATCTATTCACGGATGTTGGCAGATATCTGGGGGAAGGTATTGTCAGTCTCGTAAACCTGCTAAATCCGGAAATGATTATAATAGGCGGCGACCTCGTTCAGGCGGGCGATCTTATTCTTAATCCCGTTAACGACGTTCTGAAAAGACAGGCTCTCGAAGTTCCAAGAAGGTCGGTTGAAGTGGTTTTCAGCCAACTCGGTGACAGCGCCAGCGCGCTTGGCTCTGCCGTACCACTGATCGAGGACTTTGTCGGATCGCCTTTGGACGATTAGATATAAAATCTGAGCGCAATGTTGCCGTTCCACGGGACGGCAATGCTGAAGCATCGACGAACTACAAACAAACGAGAGGAGAACAACATGTCCAAAAGGTACTATGTCTTGGCGTTCCTGCTTATCTGCAGCCAAATCGCGTTTTCTCAAAACATCATGGTTGATGATTTTGAGCAATATGCAAACACGGATAGCCTTAAGACTATGTGGAGAGTCTTCGGGTACTCGTCTCTTGATTTCGGTCTGGTGAGCGACACTGTCAATTCACCACACGGCAACCAGTATCTCGAATACGTCTACAGCGGCAATTCTCAGACTACCTGGGGGGGTGCTGTCGATATGAAAGGACTCGCGAACGCACCGCTAAATCTTTCTTCTGCGAACGCCGGATTGGAGTTTTACGTGAAGGGAGACGGCAGCAGCAACAAGTTCTATGTTCAGATCAAAAACGGAACCAGCGCGTGGGTGTCAAACCTCTTTTCATTGAGCGATACAAACTGGCATCCGATTATTGTTCCGTTCGCAGTGGACACTTCAAACGGCTTCACTAACGGGAGTAAGAACCTTGCGAGCTTACAGGCTGACCTCATGCACGTCACCGATCTTGCCTTCTATGTGAGTCACCCGACGATCGACAATGTTACCCGCAGGATCTACTTCGACGCGATCTATGCCGTTCAACACTTGCCCCCTTCCAACGCAATCACGTTAGAAAACTGGGAGTCGTACCAGAATACCGATTCGCTCAAATTAGCTTGGCAGTTCTTCGGCTATTCGACTCTGGACTATGAGCTCCTTAATGATCCGCAAAACGCTCCCACCGGCTTCAAGTATATCGACTACATGTACCAGGGTAACAACCAGACAACCTGGGGAGGGGCGATGAGAACTCGACATTTTACTCCCACCAACCTGGATTCAATGAAGGGCATCCAATTCTATCTGAAGGGTGACGGCAGTACGAACCGCCTGAATTTTGTCTTCTACAGCGGCACGGACATGTGGTCTTCATACTATACTCCGCTTGCAGACACGACCTGGCACCTGATCCGAATCCCGTTCATCGTCGACTCCACCAAAGGGTTCCGCTATCTTGGGAATAACACGGGTTCTCCTGTGTACGGCTCTAACATCGGCACTATTGCCAAGCTCGATTCGGATTTGGCAAACGTCACTGAAATACGAATGTATGTTTACTTCCCGGTAATTGATTTTGTAAAGAACGTGATCTATGTCGGCGGCATATATGCCGTCAATCAATTCTCTCCGTATCCGCCTGTGACAGTTGACGACTTCGGATCCTACGGGAGCACAAGCGATCTCCTTTCGGTATGGCAGCCGCTCGGTGATGCTAATACATCGCTTACGCTGACCTCGAATCCGGATTCCGTTGCTGTAGGAAGCGTCAATGCTGCCGTGATGACATACAAATGTGCACCCGGAACTCACTTCTCCTCCATGAACAAGGGAAACATTCTGCCTGCACTGAACTTGTCAACCTTGAGCGGAGGAATGCAATTCTGGCTGAAAGGCGACGGGACTTACAACAAGATTATCCTCAGGCTGTTTAACGGTTCTGAGATGTGGGCATCCAATGCGATCACGCTGCACGACACAACCTGGCAGCTTCTGGGCATACCGTTCACCGCCGATTCGACCAGCGGTTTCAGATACCTGGGCAACGATCCGAATAATCCGACATGGTCGAGCAACGTAGGCACCACCCAGCAGTTGTATGGTGATCTTGCCAGCATCGATCAGGTTGTGTTTGAGGTTTTGAATCCCGCACCTGACAATACACCGCACTCGGTTGTGATTGACGCCGTGCAGGGAGTTGACGCTTTCGCTTCGAACGCTGTCGCGACTGCGATAAATGGAACTCCGGTCCCGTCTGTGGCGAAACAGTTTTCGCTCCAGCAGAATTATCCGAATCCGTTCAACCCGAGCACGATTATTCAATACAACCTGCCGCAGCGCGGAGTGGTAACACTAAGAGTCTACAATGTCCTGGGCCAGCTGGTTACAACTCTGGTCAACGGCATGCAGCAGGCCGGGGTACATACCGTTGCCTTCAACGGCGAGAGGCTCGCGAGCGGTGTCTACTTCTATTCGATCAGAGCCGGAAGCTTCATGTCCACGAAAAAGATGTTGTTCCTTAAGTAACCCGAGCAAAATGTGCGACTCACTCAAAGGGTGAGTCGCACATGTCATATCAGGTGGTGATGTTTCATGACAGGTAAACAATCCGGGATTTTGCCGATGGCTCGCTGGCTCATTATTATCGCTTGCTTTGTAATGATTCCAGGTTACATCCTTGCAGGACAAACCGGAAAGATAGCAGGCGTTGTCAGAGATGCGCAGACCGGCGAGGTGCTCGTCGGCGCGACAATTTCCGTTCAGGGTACACGATACGGAGCTTCGTCGGATGTCGATGGCAAATACTTCATTGTCGGCGTGCCGGAAGGCACCTACTGTGTAAAGGCGTTGTATGTCGGCTATGAATCAGTCCTGACTACAAATGTGGCCGTCAGCATCGACAGAACAACTCAGCTCGACTTCAAGCTTTCACCCAGCCAGTTATCAGGTAAAGAGGTGGTGGTTGTTGCGAAGCGACCGGCGATCGCGCTCGACGTAACTTCGAGCAGGCAGGACATAAGCCTCAAGACCGTCGAGAATGCGCCGCTCACGGACTTCAACAGTATGTTAAACCTGCAGGCGGGGGTGGTATTTCAGAATACTGCAAACGACGTCGCGGAGCAAATGACTCCCAGACTGTCGATACGTGGTGGTACAAGTGTCGGAGTCTACGTCGATGGAATGAATACTACCGAGGGGATCTACAGCGGAAGCCTGACGAACTTCAACCTGAGCGAGGTAAAGTCCGTCGAGATACTGACAGGAGGCTTCGATGCTGAGTATGGCAACGCTCGGTCCGGCATAATCAACGTCATAACAAAGGACGGCGGAAGCAAATATCATTTCAGCTTCGATTACAAAATTACTCCGGCCCAACTGAAATACTTCGGTCCAAGCATCTATGACACGAGGTATGCACCCGAATGGCAATTGTACGGCACGCCGCAAGCTCTGAATACTTACTGGAAATTGTGGGCGGCAAGTCCTCTCGATACGACATTTCACTTTACCCCAGCCCAGGCCCAGCAAGTCTGGGAATGGCAGCATCGTCCGAGAGCAGATGGGAACAAGCCGGACCAGATCGTCGACGCATCGGTAAGCGGCCCTTTCCCGATTATCAGCCAGCTCGGATTGGTGAAGAACGTCTCGTTCTTTACGAGCCTGAGATATTCCTACATTTATTTCGCGGTGCCGCTCGCGCGCCCGGGCGATGAAAACCTGAACTGGTTTTGGAAAGTTACCTCACAGCCGACGGGTACTACGAAGCTGACTCTCGAAGGCGGCTACCAGGCGGACTACTCCGGTACTACTTACAACACACCCGAAGTCTCGGTCAGCTCCCCGATTCAGGCGATCTACTATCTTCAATATTACGGCAACAAGTACAACGACGGCAAGAATTCCGATGCCGACCGTTACAGGAATCAATTCGGGTTTTCGTTGAACCAGGTGTTCTCCCAGAATACTTATATGGACCTCAATGTGAATTACACTTTGAGGCGATCTTACGCTTATCCGCCGTCCTTTGTTATGACGTT
>JAJYOS010000231.1 GCA_021796055.1 Bacteroidota bacterium | reverse complement strand
AATCGGCCATAACTTGACTGGTATCTTCCTTCATCCATGAGTGGAGCACTTCACTCGCCTCCGCCTCATGTCCGTATTCTTTCAACGCGAGAGCGTGTATCAAACCACCGACAGTGTTCCCTTCAAAGCTCCTAGGCTTCGAATCGGCCAGGTCGCCGGTCTCCGGCCAGAGTTGAAGCGCCAACACCCTCAGAGTCCTATCGGCTTCCTCCTTCATACCCAGATGACGGTAACACTCGAGCGAAAGCCAGTTCTCAATACGGTCGTCAATGTCTTTTGGATATGGCTTTCCGACGCCGAGATTCTCAGGCCATTCCCCGGCCATTTCGATCTGCTTCAACGCGTCACGGTAAGATCCGGCCCCCATGCTGCGAACAGCTTCCATAAGGTAAGCCTCGCGGTACAAGGTGTGGGCCTTCTTCACTCCTTCTGCGGGGAGGAGACTCGACGACATCAGTAATTCGACGGCCGAGCCGTACCGCCCGGTCGATATCAACGTTTGGGCATGGAGCTTTATGAGACTGCTGTTGCCGGCAAATCGGCTTCCATATTCACCGGCTATTTTTTCCGCGGCTGAATAGTTACCCTGAGAAAGATACAGCTGTGCCATCATGTAACCGTAACGCCATTGACCAGGATCGAGTGCAGCCGCTCTCTGAATATCCGTGATCGCGTTTGCGGGAATAACCTGCGCGCGGGCGCCATAGAAGGGGGCAAACCGAGACTGATCGCCGCAAGACTTTAGAAGCTCGGCCGCGCGGTTCATGTCTCCTTCGAACCAGCGAAGGAGCGCGAGGTAATACTTTGGCTGCCACGTCGTGCTGTGTTTCTCAGCCCACTCAAACACCTTGAGCGATTCGATCCGGAACGGGAAGACGAAATCCGGCGACGCCGCGTTTGCCTGATTAAGCAGGTTAGTATCGTGCTTGAGATAAGCGAGCCAGTAAAGAACTTCGGCCTGGCGCGGCGCAAGAGAGAGTACTTTCACGGCATCTTCGTTAAGCCCGACGTCGTGATACCAAGCTGCCAGTTCGAGGTAGGTCTGGTAGGCTAGATCGCTACGGATCATTCCGGTGAATTGTCGTGCGCTCGCCTTCCCCATGAGATAAGCTTCGAATTGGGCGAAATGGCTGAGCGGATCGATTTTTTCCATGAACTTAAGCACCGATTTCGCGCCCGCGATATCACCTGTCCGCCGATCGGCACACACCTCCAGCCTCAGGGCGTCCAAATTGAATCTGTCATAGTTGAGACTCTCTTCAACGTTCGCGAGGACCTTGTCGTATTTCTTCTCACGCATGTACTCTTTGGCGAGCGCGGTACAGGCGGCGCTTCGCCAACCCTGGGTCAGCGCCGCGATGCTGAAGGCAGCCTTCGCGTCAGCTTCGTGTCCCAATCCTACGCTGGCGAGTCCAAACTGATAATTTGCCTTCGGATCGTAAGTATCGATACTCAAGGCCGTCCTTGCGTAGTTATAAGCCGCCTTGTAGTTTGCCCGCCTGTTTTCAAGCGAGGCCATCTGGTCCAGAGCCGGCGCGTAGTACGGATTCTTCAGGAGGCATTTCTCGAAGTCGCTGTCGGCCTCCGCATACTGTCTCCGTCTTACGCATTCTTTACCGAGCACGTATAGACCGTAAGTCGAATTCCAATCGAAGTTCTTAGGAGAAAACAGCGGCCGGGTCAGGTCATCTCCGTTGCCCGAGGTGTATTCCAATTTATCTCCTCCAACGGATACTCGAAGGTGCTCCGGAACTTTACTGAGTCGAACGGTGTCCTCAACAGGACGCATCGTCTCCAGGTTCACCTCCCGCTTGTAAAGAAGACGGTCCCCGTCGAACACACGCAGTGTTCCATGATATTTGCTGACCGGAGAGATGCCGATGACGACTTCCTTCCCCTTACGCGAGACGTTCATCGCGCCCAGCGGACTAGCCGTGACGAACCCGCCGATTCCCTTGACAGGCATCCAGTACTCCGTCCACGTGTCGGTTCCGTATGGAGCAAAGCCTTTGTGTTTGAAAGGAGTATAGGTGCTTTGGGGCATGGCCTGATTATATAACCTGCCAGACTGAAGCTCGACGTACTGACCGCTCGTGTCCGTCAGGAGTTTTTTCCATATCATTCCCTGACCAGATAGGCCCCATATCCAGATCTTCTTCCCGAGCTTATTGCCGTAAGTCGCGTAGTGGGCCATCCCGAAGTTATCGTCGTGCCAGTAAGCGCCGTAAAACTGAGTGAACTTGCCGAGGACATGATATGACTTCGCGCCGCCGAAGTCATTCTGATCGTACCAGGAGATGTTGTGACCGTTAGCGGTGTCGATCGGCCAGGGATGAACGGTGCCGGTGTGAAATATCCAGTTAGTTCCGGGATAGATGAACTGGAGGTTACCGCTTGCCTTCTCGGCAGCGTTCATCCAGGAGTAATACGGCTCTTCCATTCCCGAACCGTTCTGCCAGATCGTATGAGTCGTGAAATATGCGTCGCCCGGGCGCAACCTTATGTCGATCCGCCACGTGCTGCGTGTTAGGAGGTCGAGCGCTCCAATTATGCAGCTGATACTGCCGTCCGCATGCTTCTTAATCCTGTAGTCGACTGGGGTAAAGCAGTCGGGCGTATGCCCGAAAATACCGAAGTTCGGTTCTATGCCGCCGCTTGTCCACGGGCCGCGCTCAGAGATGTCGCGGAATTTCACGACTCCGTTGAAATAGATGAAAGGTCTTCCGGTCGACTTCTCGATAGCCGTCCAGATTTTGCCGCCGATCTGCGGCGTGATTAGAACTTTTATATACTTGTTGGAGAGCTCGACGATCTTCCATTTCTTTTTTATCGGCTTATCGGTGTATCCGTCATATCTGAAATAGGGATAGATCCTGGACATCGCCGGTACAGGATCAGGATCGGAATAAGGATAAGTGGTAAATACCCGTTCATATTCCCTAACCTTCACCTTCCCGTGGGACTGAAGAACTTTCGCGTACAATGGGAACGCAAGCGTTATCAAAAGCAGCCCGATCATACCGCTAAACCCGATTTGTCCCCTGCGTATTAAGCCGATCTTGTCTGACTGCACTATAATTCCTTTCTATGAGATAAAGTAGATAAGACTATTTGATTCAATTGGATTTCATCCGATAAACATCTTAAAGAAGCTCTGACAAGCTACGGCGCATCAACTTCCCAGATTACTTGCCACTTGAAGGTCTCTCTCGCATCAACGAACAGACATTCGCCATCTGCGTGAGACTGACTAAGAAGGCTCGTAGAACCGGGTGTCGGCTCAAAGGCGCATTCGTTGCGCGCGATTCCTTTCTCGTCCGGATAGCCTCCCTTGTCCCACCATATTCCCAACGTCGGAAAAAGTTCTGACGGGAATTTCACCTTCACTGTTAGACCGTTCCGGTATGTCCAGCTCATTTCGCCAGACTTGACTCCCCTGACGAACAGCATCTCGACGGCACCCTTTCTGCTTTTCAACAGCAAATCCTGAAGCATGTCCGGAGTCATCGCGTCCATATCACGATTTCTGTTCCAATCGAAGACAGAGTCGAAGGAAGGGAGAGTGACGCGTCTTATTTCGTCCGCCCTGACAAGCGGATGCATCGAATGTTGAAAAGGAAGCCTTTCATCGCCTTCATTCACGACCTCGAAGTTCCAGATGATCGACGAGTCTGTGAAGGCCATCTTCCGCTTGAACTTGAAAGGAAGAAGCTTGCTTTCGACCGTGAATGAAAGTTCGTTCTTCTCTTCCGCAAGATCCCACGGGAGCCAGCAGAGTTCGCCGTGATCCGGGACGCTTATTCTCTTTCCGGGAAAAAAACAGGCCACCACCGAAGGGAAGCAATCATCATAGCCGTACACGGGGCGATTCTCGAACTGGCCATGCTCTTTCTCTGGCGGCCTGAAAGAAGTTGGAGCGAGAGTAAGGAGATCATATTCCCTGTAGGCAATTCTGGTCAAGCGGCCGCCATCGTTGAGATGGTATTCCACGTGCCAAGGGCCGAAATCGAACTGGTCGATCGCCCCGTTTTCAGAACGTAAGGTTCGCAAAATGTTTCTCCAGATATTCTTTGACTGGAAGTATGTCACTTTTGCTCGTAAGGTCCGGGACATGCTCAGAGAGAGGATAGGCGAACATAGACTTCGGGTGGGCGTCAACCATCATTTTGACCGCGGTAGGGAGTTCCTTTTCGTTTCTTACCGGATCGAAGGGGACCTTTTCGAGAAAAGGGTGAATCATATCGTACTGAAATTCAAAGATGTTCATGCTAACGCCTATGAAGCCGTTCTTCCCTTTCATCGATTCTATCCGGCTTGCAGAAGGTTTTTCGATGATGTCGATGAGGAAGCCGTCATCGTCTTTCGCCGTAACCGCGAATCTTTCGATCCTGCTGGGTTCGAACCGGAGCGCTTCTCGGTCGTAATCGATCATTGCGTTCTTGTATTCATGTCGCGTCATCATCTTAAGCGCGTTAACCGAATACAAATTGTCGCTGTTGCAGACAGTGAATCCAGTTCCGCGCCAATCTCTCCGCGAGTTCAGCCCCTGATAGAGGGCGTCGGCCGTGCCGATTGGTTTCTCTTTCCCCGGGGGAATTCTCTGAACAGCGTAAGAGATTCGCATGCCATAGAAATCGTTATCCCGGTCTTCCTTGCCGTAATAGTCGCGGATACTGTCGTCTTTCTCTCCAATCACTATGAGGATATCTCCATAGCCTGCCTTCTTCGCGTTATAGAGGAGATAATCGAGAAAGGGGCGTCCTCCATTTCCCACGCCTATCATCGACTTAGCTTTGAGGTTCGCGTCGTTGACGAGTGATTGATCGACTTTGATGTCAGCCTCGGCAGGTCTCTTCATCCTCGACGAGATTCCGCCGGCGAGGATAGCCAATCTTGCTCCGACCATCACTTCGCCTCCGTGGAGACAGCCCTGGTTCCCTCGTCGACGGAGAGCACCCACGCCTCTCCACCTTCCTTCTCAATGGCATCACGAACCTTCTGAGGATTTTCCGGAGCGTACGCGAACATGCAACCGCCGCCTCCCGATCCGTTTATCTTCGCTCCGTAGGCCCCCGCTTTCAGGGCGGCGGATATCATTCGGTCGATCTTCGGCGTGGATATTTTAAGTATGTCTCGCAGTACCTTCTGATGTTCGTTCATCAGGTCTCCTATGAGTCTGTGGTCAAGAGACGCTTCGGTCAGAGCCTTTAAAGCCTTGAAAGTGATATCCCTGTTCCTGACGGTTCCTTTCAACAGTTCGACCTGTTCTCCGGTAAGCATTGGCTCATAACTGTCAATGCCCGACTCAGCTATTGTTCTCAACGAGAAATCCGGGTGAGTCTTTTGCAGTTCTTTGACAACTCGTTGTATCTGGTTCTTCACCCGCGCGAGTATGGATTTGGTGTCCTTTGGTTCGCCTGAATTGCCGAGAACAAGATTGCCGAGTTTCGGATTCAGCTTTTTAATCTCGATTTTTGGAAAAGAATCTAGAAATATTATTCCGCCTATCGAAGTGGAATACTGATCCATCATTCCGCCGGGCTCGGAAAATTCGAGGACTTCAGCCTCATAGGCATATTCGCCGATTGTCTCCGCGGCAAGCTGCTTCGACTGGTCGCTCATCCTCGCGAGAAAGTTTACCCACGTCACGATAAGCGCCGAGGAGCTGGAGGTGCCCGCGTTTATCGGTATCTCGCCTTTGACAGTGCACTCAACGCCTCGCGAAAATGTCATACCGTGCCGCCTCAGAACATTCACGACGCTCTTCATGTAATCTCTCTCTTTGTCGTACGTTATCGGTTTGTTTAGAGAGAAGACTTCTTCTTCGTTTATATCAGGGAGGTGAATAATGATCTGTGAGTCCTCACGTTTGCGCCCTTCAATTCCAATTCTCAAAGAAATCGCGGAAGCGATTATCGGAAGGTTAAGGTAGTCCTGGTGCTCTCCAAAGAGGCAGACCCTTCCTGGTGTTGATGTCTTCATTTCAATGTTCGTGTCGTTCATCTTAATCCCGATTGTGACTTTTTATTGTGCGATAGTAGTTCAGTTCCCTGTCAATTGTAAGACGGAGGAGCGTCGTTGCGTGCTCTTCCCCACTCTTTGTCCGGCGAGGTACCGAGGTTGAATCTGAGCGAACCTCCGCGGGAAATCTCTTCGAATCTAATCCAAGGCTTATTCGTTCTTCGTCCGTTCACGATCAAGCTCCGGACGTAGGGCGCGTTTACCGAAGCGCCGCGGGCTTCGATGGTGACTTCACCATCTTTCAAATGCAATACGGTTTTCCTGAAAAGCGGGCTCCCGAGGACCAGGACGTTATCGCCAGGGATTTCCGGATACATTCCGATAGCGCCCCAGACGTACCATGATGACATTTCGCCGAGGTCGTCGTTCCCCGGATACGCGTCGGGCTTGTCCGAATAGAATGTGGTCATGACGCGTCTCACCGTGAGCTGAGTTTTATAAGGCCTTCCGAGGGAGCAATATATCCATGGCGTCTCGAGACAGGGCTCGTTTCCCATCCATGCCATCCAGCCGTCGTTCCCGCCATCGCCGACATTGAGTTTAGTGAAGAAAGAATCAAGGCGGGCCGTGGCGATTCTTCTGCCTCCCATTTTTGCGGCAAGCGATTTCAGATTGAACGGAACCATCCACGTGTATTGTCCCGCCGTCCCCTCAACATACGCGCGGACGCCGTCGTAGCTTATCACGTTCCTCTTGAATCCAGGCGCCCAGGATCCGTCGCGGCGACGCATCTGTATGTAACCAGTCTTTGGATTATAGATGTTTTTCCAGAATTGCGCGTGACGGAGGAGTATCCTACAATCGGCAGTGTCTCCAAGCGCTTTTGCCAGCCGGGACACGGCGAAGTCGGAAGTATTGTACTCAAGCGTCATTGAGACTGTGCCGAAACCGCCTTTTTGGTGTTCGGGGACATACCCGAGCTTCAGATAATCTGCGAGGGCGTCGCGTTCGTAAGTGTAGGAACGCTGAGCAACGACGTGTGGATCTGTGGCGGCCTTCACGAGACCGGCGAGCGCCGCTTTCGCGTTGAAGTCTCTCGCGCCAAAAGCGTAGAAGTCGGCGATCATTGGCGCGGCGGGATCTCCCATCATGACGCCGCTGTCCATATTCGGAACGCCCCATCTCGGGAACGCTCCCCCCTGCTCGTAATCGACCAGCAGAGACTGCGCCATATCGCTCGCGCGCCTGGGGGCCAATATTGCAAGAAGCTGGCACTCGCTGCGGTAAATGTCCCATCCTGAAAAATTGGCGTACTGGACGCGCCCATCACTTGTCGTGTGGACGTTGCCATCATAGCCCATGTATTTTCCATTCACGTCGGAACATGCGCTCGGGAAAAGGAGGGCGTGGTAAAGCATGGAATAAAAAGTTTCTTTGTCAGTCTTGGTTCCTCCGCTCACCTGTATCCGGTTCAAAAGGTTGTTCCATTGTCGAGTTGCAGAAAGAACGGCTTCATGGAAATCGTGGTTCGAGAAACGCGATATGGGACTTTCCGTCTCGATGTTCTCTTTCGCGTCCGCGATGCTGACATAGGAAATAGACACTTTAACAAGGATGGTCCGACTCTTCGACATATCGAATGAAAGAAACGCGCCCGATTCTTTACCGTTTCCGTTTGTGTCCCCGTACGATAACTTGTTCCCGCTCCATGTACTGAAAGCGTCAAAAGGCTTGTTGAAAACGGCATAGAAATAGACAGTACCGACGTCCGGATAACCGCAGAAGTGGCCGCCGGTCTGGGCGCCACTGACAGAATGGGAGGCAGAGTCAATGTGTATGAAAGACACGATGGCGCCGTTGATATCGCTCCCAGCGTTAATCATGATCGTAGCGGTGGAACGCTTCGGGAAAGTGAAACGTCCGAAACCTGTCCTTGTCGTGGTGGTCAATTGGACGCTTACTCCATTTTCCAACTTGACGCCGTAGAAACCAGGCTTCGCTGTCTCGTTTCGGTGAGAAAACCTTTCCGAAAACGATCCGCGAGTCGAAGGAGCAATGGCAGGTTGGCCACCTATCAAAGGCATGAAGCCAAAATTCTCTCCGTATGGACAGCCTGCTCCGCTTATATGATCCAGACTAAAATCTGATATCAATGAGTCCGTGTACTGATATCCGCCCGGATGTTTTTTCGAGCCGCGCGTATCCGGACTCCACTGAAGCATACCAAATGGCGCGTCGGCGCCCGGGAAAGTGTTGTTCCCATCTCCGGTACCGCAAAGCGGATTGACGTACATGACGAGGTCCATTTCATGATACGATTTGCCCGCGCCGCCGGAACCAGCTGGCATCGCCCGTCCGTTCGCCGCGATTATGAAGAAAGAGACTAAAAGTATAACGATAGACATTATTAAGAGTTTGTTTAGACTCATCGAAATGCGGTTGATCATTTTCTCTTGCGGCTTATTATACGTTTTGGTTTCCCGGGCACACCTCCGGCAACTGAAGGAATGTCCGGGCTATTTCTCGACCCGCATCGGATGATGCGGGCGGTGCCTCTTACAGTTCCTCCGTGCTCTTCTTGAGCGTCAT
>JAJYOS010000230.1 GCA_021796055.1 Bacteroidota bacterium | reverse complement strand
CCTGGTTTCCGGAACGAGAGTACGAAGACATACACAGCTGGAATTCAGTTACCACAGCGCTCACCCGCTCAAGAGTCTTATGCATCTCTACGAGGGGCAGCATTTGAAGCTGGTTGCCGCGATTACTCTCTTCGCAATAAAGAACTCCCCGGTCTGGGTACTCCCGATAATCATCGCGCGAATGATAAACATTATCAGCAACACGGGGAGGTACTCCATTCACGACTTGTGGGTAGTCGGGGCAATTTTCCTTGCAATTATCATTCAAAACATACCGACTCACACGGCATACGTCAGAATCTTCAGTAGCGCACTGAACACGATGCAGCTCAACCTGAGGTCGTCGATCGTCAGGCGGCTGCAGGAACTGTCAATCTCATTTCACGACAGGAATCAGTCCGGGAAACTCGAATCTAAAGTCCTGCGCGACGTGGAAACTCTTGAACTACTCTCGCGGAACATAATGAGTTCGGCTTTCCCCGCGCTCTTCACCATACTCATAGCTTTCGGGGTAACGATTTTCAGACAGCCGCTCGTCGCAATATTCTACGTAATCTCGGTTCCGATATCTTCCGGCCTGATCTATCTCTTCTCGAGAAAAATGACGGCTCGCAACAGGGAATACCGTTCCGAGATGGAATCGCTCTCTGCCAGCGTAATCGAAATGATACAGATGATCCCGATTACCAGGGCACACGGCGTGGAGCGGACGGAGCTTTCCAAGATGAACAGGCGGCTCGAGCGGGTTAAGGAGAGGGGCATCCGGCTGGAGGTGCTCGGCGCGCTCTTCGGCGCAAGCTCCTGGACCTCCTTCCAGATAGTGATGCTCGCCTGTCTGATGTTCACCTCCATCCTCGCGTATAAGAAGGCGATCAGCGTCGGCGAGGTCGTGCTATTCCAGAGCTACTTCGCTATGATAGTGGCCTCAGTAAACGCGCTCCTCAATGCATATCCTGAACTTGCACGCGGCTTCGAATCGATTCGATCAATCGGCGAAATACTCGAGTCTCCCGATATAGAACACAACGCAGGGAAGAGGGCAGTAACATCCGTTTCGGGTCATTTCGTATTCGAGAATGTCAGTTACGCATACGATAAGTCAGCGGGCCTTGCCGTAAAGGACTTCTCGCTAGAGGTGCAACCGGGAGAATCGGTCGCCTTCGTGGGTGAATCGGGCTCGGGGAAATCAACACTGATGAGTCTCATAATCGGATTCAGGAGACCGACCGGCGGAAGGATACTACTCGACGGGAGGGACATGCAGGAACTCGACCTGAGGCAGTACCGGCGTTATCTTGCAGTCGTACCACAGACGACGCTGCTTTTCAGCGGGACTGTCCGCGAAAACATCATCTACGGGCTCGACAAGGTAAGCGATGGAAAGTTATGGGAGATCCTGGAAATCGCGAATGCGGCCGATTTTGTGAAAAAAATGCCCCGCGGACTCGATACTCCGCTGGGTGAACTCGGCGCGAGGCTGTCAGGCGGCCAGCGTCAGCGGCTCGCAATTGCACGTGCACTCATCAGGGATCCGAGGGTCATCGTGCTTGACGAAGCGACATCGGCGCTCGACGTGGTTTCCGAGTCGCTTATCCAGGAGGCGATTCAGCGCCTGGTCAAAGGACGTACCACATTCATCGTGGCACACCGGCTTTCTACCATCCGCAACGCGGACCGCATCATTGTAATGAGAAACGGGGAGTGCGTGGAATCAGGGACACACGACCAACTGATGAACGCCAGGGGCGAGTTCTACAGATACAAGCTGCTCCAGCAATAAGAACACCTGCGGGGTCCGACAGGTCGCGCTTCACCTGTTCCGTACGATAACCGTTGATGAAGTCATAGAAGTTCTTCCCGTAATGAGTGTTGATGAGAGAAACGAAAGAGGTGAAAATCATTCTTCTCTCGGTGGCGCCCACTCTCTCCCACGGATGTCCTTCAGTTTCACGACAATATTTCCAAGGATAACCTGCAGGTCTCCTTTCAACGGCACCTCCAAAGAATCGGCGCTTATCCACCCGGTGAAATTCCCGGTCACTCCAAAAGTACCTTTGAAGTTTATGTGGCCCGACATCCGGTAAGAGTCGATCGGGAAATCGAAGGCGGGCACTCTGCAGGGTTCGCGTGCTTCGTTGATCGTCATATCCACAGTAGAAAGAACGGTGTCCGATATGATCGGGATAGTCAGATTCGTCCTCCTTCCGTCGGCATACAGGCAGGCTCGTCTGACGAAGTAGTAGAAGCTCAGGCCGTCCGTGTATCCCCGGTCCAGCGGCAGGATATCCTCCTTGATTACCTTATCGTCCTTCGTTTGCTTCCACTCGATTTCCTTGTCCGGAAAATTGAAGCTGTAGCTGGTGTGTATCCAGTCGTCCCCGCTTTTTTGTCTGTTGAAGGTAAACAGGCACATCAGAGTTCTTGCGTCCGCATACGTTTCGTAGACCGCATGGTAGTATACAAACGGGATTCCGCTGTATGAATCGATGTGTGCGACTATCTTGTACGCGGGTTTGCCGTCGTACGACGTCTTTTCAATGAGGTGAAACTTTGCCGTGCCGATCTTGAAAAAAAGGTAGCTTGCCTCGTAAGTCGTCTCTTCGTTCGGCTGGATGAGAGAATCTGCTGGAGTGCTTACCCACCCCGCAGTTTGCAGCTGCTCCGTGAGACCATTAAAAAAGGACAGCGAATAGGCCACTCTCAGCGAAAGGAGCACGACGGCCGCGGCTAAAAGGGCAAAAAGCGCTGTTGATGCTCCCTTCTTCAGCCCGCTGCGGGCGGTCTCGATTATGTCGTCAGCTCGTAGGGTCAGGTTGTGCCTATCGCCCCTTCTTCGGATTGAAGGCGGAACTCGAATAGTTTAAATGGATATCCTTCAGCAATTCCCTTACGCGCTCGAAATCTTCCTCTCTTACCAGGAGGACCACAGGATCGCGGAAAGAGGTCATCAGCTCTCCCTGCAGCAAGTACTCGATCCCCGCTGAATCCAGTACCATCTGGATGCTCAGCACGTCCGACCGGTCTTTGGTCCGAAGGACCTGAACAAGCTGCGAACTGCCGGTGATTCTTTCTACCTCTTCAACCGGCTCCTCCGGGAGCCGGTCGACAAGATCCACGCCGCAGTCGGCGCAACGGGTAAATCCCGGACGATACTCCGTCTTGCATTGCGGGCAAAACATATCACTACCTCCCGTCATTCTCTGGGTTCGGACCTTTCACACATCGTTCTTTCTCGAATGATAACAGCTTATTCCGTTCGCTGCAAACGGTTGTTTCGTCCGCCGCTGCAGGAGGCTTCATGTTTTTCCGAACCAGCCCTCATTTTGTCTCCATCTTGAATTTCAGCAATTTTCTGACTACATCCGCCATCTCTTTGTCCCTGACTTCGATACGGAGACTCTTTCCTCCTTCATGCGCCGCGGCGCCGCTTATCGTGTCCAGGATATCCTTCGGAAGGTCGCTCCGCAATGCTGCTTCCACCGCCTTTTCTCCAAGCACAAACGAAAGACAGAACCCCCCTCTCATCGCGCTGAAGAAAAACAGACTGCCCCTCTTGGACGCGAACCTCATGGTCCAACCGGTTTTCGCGCCGTAGTACTTCCACTCTTCTATCGCCGGACCGTAATCGTCCTGTACCTCTCTCCTCAGCTGCAGCCACAGATTACCGGTCTCGCCGAGAGCCTCCAGGACGCTTGTCCCGTCCGGAACGAACGTCTTATCGCCAAATACATTCTCCTCCATAGACCTGTCTCCCTCCTTCAATTCCGTGTGACATGCGGGTTAGTGAAGAGATCACTGACTTGTCCTGGCTGATGCACTGAAGAACGCTCTAGCGCGCATACTTCCTGCGCCGTTCACGTTTAATACACGACCCGAATTTGTCCCTAAGGGACGATGCGTGACCGGAACTCTTTCGCCCCGGCTTATTGCTTCACAATCTTCGAGACTTCTGCGGCGACCATGACGTTGTATTCAAACGCGAGCCTCTTATGATTCACCATGTCTACAATAGTCCCGATAAGGCAGAGTCCCGCTGTCAGCAGGTAGAGGAGGCCCATTCCCACCTGGCCGAGAACGAACCTTTGTACGCCGCCTATGCCTATGAATCCAAGCGCAGAAAGGAGCAGAACCAGCTGAGGGTCCTTTCTCCTGACGTTGTAAACATTTGCAAACAACCTCGCCTGATCGTCGTTCATATCCTTTATCACATTCTGCACATACATCAACTCATCACCCTGAAGCATCGGCATCAGCTCAAATATGTTTGCCATTTCAACTCCTTCGTTTAGTGAAAAAACTACTGCAATCCTTTTTTCCGTAACGCCTGATTCAACAAAGAAATTATACGGTATATCAGGACGACAGTTGCGGGAACTCCAAGAATATGCGTCTGAAGGGAGAGTTGCGGGTCCCCGTGAAGAAGAAACGACACCGCCCTTCCCAGGCCGCAACCCGGACAATGATGGAAGCCGAGTCTGGAGAAAGGGCAGATTGTGAAGTCGCTTTGGAGGTATGGATTGAAGACCGCAAGATATATCAGGGCAGATGTCCAGACGAGTATCTCCAGACCGATGTCCCAATATAGCACCCGGATCGCTTTCCCGGCGATGCTCTCATTCCCGAACATGTCATTCACGATCAAAAGTAAGTGTTATGGCTGCTTCACGACTCGGCTGCCCGAACGGTTATCAGAAGAATGTAAAGGTACCGCACCGAAGAGTCAATCGATGATAATAATTTTAGCGCCGTCTTTGGAGTAAGCCTTATGAGGGACAACGTTGTC
Source organism: Bacteroidota bacterium (assembly GCA_021796055.1). The sequence continues at coordinate 3,767 of JAJYOS010000230.1, read as the reverse complement.
GCCGACCAGCATACTCGTTCCTTCTTTCAGATCGTACCTCTTTCCGCCTTCCAGCTCAATTGTCATGTCTCCCTCCAGCACCCATAAGATGTGACCTTTTGAGCACCAGTGGTCCGCTTCATAAAGCGCAGAGTACTCAACAAGCCTGATGCGCATGTCGCCGCGGTCAATTTCCCTGGAGAACACACTGCCGCTGCGGCCCACGGTGCCGGCGCTCGCCTGTTTGCTCCAGTCAGTAACCTCAAACGGAATATTTTCGATTCTCATCACTCCCCCTGATTTGGCTGAGATTCCTCACACGACCTATTGCCTGCAAAACCGTACTTCCCGGCGCTCCGGCCGGGTTCAATTCAGCATCGTCATCCTCTCGCTCAATTCCCACAGACGTTTTGACAGCGCCGGATCCGTCGAGACGCCGGACGACGGCAATTCCTTCTTGTCCTTGAAATACTTGCCGGTGACTCCCTCCACCTCCGGCGAAGAAGCGAGATATATGACCGTCTCGGCACCCTTCTCCGGAGTCCGCATCGTCCAGCCGAACAGCGACGCGAAGAGTCTCAGACCGAAGCCGGAGTTATTGTAAAAATTCGAGTACACCGCTCCAGGTTCCATGCAATTTGCCGTCACCCCGGTCCCATCCAGCCGCCGCGCAAGCTCATATGTGAAGAGTACGTTTTCAAGCTTGGAAAGAGCATATGCCTGAAACTGCCGATATTTCCGCTCGCCCTGAAGGTTGTCGAAATCCATCTTCGCATAATGATGTACGGAGGAGGCAACGTTCACTATGCGCGACGGTGCGGACTTCACGAGCAATTCAAGAAGAAGGTTGGTCAGAAAAAAATAGCCGAGATGATTGACGGCAAACGTCTTCTCGATGCCGTCGACGGACAACTGCCTCGTCGGGACCAAGCCGCCTGCATTATTCACTAGAACATGAAGCGCACCGAACTCTTCTTCATATTTCGCGGCGATGTCTCGTATCTCCCGCTGTGACGACAGATCACCGGTTATCAGGTGAACATTGCTGTTCCCGGTCGACTTCTTGATTTCCTCGGCCGTCTTCTCGCCCTTCACCTTGTTGCGGCAGACCATGACGACCGTCGCACCCGTTCGCGCAAGCTCCAAAGCCGCCACCCTCCCGATCCCGACGTTTGCACCGGTCACCATGCAGATACTGTCTCTCATTTTGAATTCGTCCTTCTCACAGTTTCGTTCCTCCAAACCTTCCTGCAGTGACGGAAATTCCCGTCGGGAGAATTTAGCATATTCACGGTCCTCTTGCAGGTCAACCGCGGGGACGGAATCCACCGTGATTTCACTTCAGGTAATCTGACGGGCTAACCCATTCATATTCGGGAGAGCATTGAAAGAAGTAATTCAACAGCCCGAGATGGCCGACGCCGATGATAACCGGAATCCTGTCGCGCGGGTCATCCGTTATGCGCTGGATATTCCTGAAGATCCGGAGGTTGCGGTCGTACCACCTGCAGGTTTCGAAATCGACGCCGGTGAAATCGCCCGGCTTCTCCTCGTACTTGAAGTCCCCCGTGAAGTAAGCTCCCTGAGAGTGCATAATAAGCCCCGGCTGGTTGATCCGCCCAAGTGTCCGGACTATTCCCGATGATCTCGGAAACGTGTCCTCGGCAGCGTAAAATCCGGAATACTCCTTCTCGTATGAGAGAATCGGGGTTGTGGTAGTAGTATTCTTCGAACCCTGCGGCGCGGGCCGAATCGGAAAATAGAGTATCCAGGTATCCGTAAAATCCCCCCTGTTCGTCGACGCACGACAGCCGTTTGATCCCGAGAAGTTTTCCGAGCCGGAATCCGATTTGAAACACTTCGTTTCTCCCGAGCGTGAGCTTTCCATCCGGGTATGAATCATAAAGGGTTATAAGAATTACTCTCATCATGATTGTACCACTCCTGGTTAGTGGCTAAACAATACGTAGAGGCATTGAGCCGGTTACGCGCGAACAGATTTCACGGCAAGACGGAGTGACTGCTTAAGAAGGACCGGTTCTTTACTGAGTCTTCGTTTCCTGAGAGGGAAGCGGCTCTTTTCTCTTCATGAATTTTCCAGCTGCGACGGCGAGCAGTCCGGCTACTACTCCCCTTATCGCGCCGTAGAACGGACCCATCATTATCATCATGAGTCGTGGATGAGTTCCCTTGGGAAGCACCGCATATTCGGACTGCAGCGCGGGGTTGTGAGCCACGTAAGCATTAATGAAAACCGCATGTATTGTTCCGGCCCAGAGTCCGGCTAGCAGGCTGGCAAGCAGCGCGTGGACGAAATAGTCGCCGTCAATATTTCTCGCGAGGAACATTGCATAACCGACGAACACAGCCGCCCACACTACGAGTTGAGGAATTCCGTAAAGGCCAAACACCTCGGCAAGCCCGACCGCCACCCCTGCAAGCGAAAGCAGAAAAGCGATTTTCCAGTTCATGATCCTCCTCTTGTCCTTAGGTTTGTCGATAGTGATTCGGAACCCCGCCGCGTTTGAAAAAGAAGTTCCTCCTCCCCGAACAATCTAGAGGTGGCTCACCGAAGAACCAAGCCGGTACCTTGTAAATAACTCCCTTAAAACGGATCTATCGATCTTTTCGTAGCCGAAGCGGGCCCGGTTAATGGCGATGCAAATGTCCGTCTTCCCCGTGTTCGTGATGATGTTGCATAGTCGGTTCTTTGGTAACCGGAAGTTTCCCCTGGGAAGCGAGCTCCACGGCTTTTGCGACCGGGATGCCCGACGTGATGCAGACTTCAACTTCGAATTTGTCTGCCACCTGAAAAGCGTGCGGTCCGATACCGCCGCAGATCATTTTCTTTATGCCGGCCTTCGCCGCGTCGCGAATCACGAGATGAGGATCGACGCCGTCTCCGTTCGTCTTGACCTCGAGTGCCTTCGTCTCGTCGTCGTAAACGAGAAAGAATGGTGCTCTGCCGAAATGCGAGCTCACGCTGCTCTCGAGTGAATTTCCTTCGGATGATATAAGATATTTCATGTGCTTCCTCTTTAGTCGTCTATTCTGCAGTCAGCGGCCGTCACCCTGTTTACTGCCTCTGACTTCCATTTTTTCCTTTTCATTTATCCAACAATCCAGTAATCCATCATTCCAATCTTCCAAAATTCCATTATTCCCAAATTCACCCCATCATCGCCATCTGTCTCATCCCGTCGCCTTCTTCAGACAGGCAGGTCACAACTTCATCGGTCAGCCCGATCTGCGCCGCTATGCAGTTAAGTCTCTTCTTCATTACGTCGAAGTGCCACTCTTCCTTCAGCAGAGACGCGAGATATTCAATCGAGCCTTCCTTCCGCGGAAGGAGGGCGATGAAACGCTTGTAGATGTCCGGAGTGTGACTATACACGGAAATCAAATCCTTCAGTGAATATTTCATCTTGTCGAGGCTGTGAGGGACAGCCACGCACTTCTGCGGCATGAGAGGGCACGTTATCGTTTCCCGCTGCGAGGAAAACTCGAAGAACTTCCTGCACATCGAACAGTAGTATTTGCCCGTCTGGCTCTCTCCGATAATGTCAATCTCGTCGAAGTAAATTTTCTGCCCGATTCCCAGCTCGTCCTTGAGGACTTCAATCGCGGATCCGAGTATCGGGAAGAGTCTTTTCTTGTCCCAGACCTTCTTCAAGTCGGTTATCACAAAGACGATCCCGTCTTTAGTAACCCGCTGGGCTGTCTCGCTTCCGCTGACGGTGATTATAAAACTCTTCAGCGTCTGCAGTGGCTCATTCCTGTACTCGAAC